>DUEB01000045.1 GCA_011176655.1 Dehalococcoidia bacterium
GCCATCACACCGTTGATGACTATGCCTATGGAGGTGGGGCCGGTATGGTGCTCAAGCCCGAGCCCATTTTCGAGGCGGTAGAGAAAATAAAGGAAAGCCAGGCTCCCGATGGCGGCGGGGACTTACCTGTTATTCTGCTCACCCCGCAGGGGCGTCTTCTGGGGCAGAAGGTGGCTCAGGAGCTGGCCAGCCAGCGCCATCTGGTTCTCATCTGCGGCCGCTACGAGGGGGTTGACGAGCGGGTGCGGGAGCACCTGGCTACCGACGAGGTCAGCATCGGGGACTATGTGCTCAGCGGCGGTGAGCTTGCCGCCATGGTGGTTGTCGAGGCGGTGGTCAGGCTGCTGCCCGGGGTGCTCGGTTCCGAGGCCTCAGCGCGGGATGATTCCCACGCTACCGGGCTGCTGGAATACCCGCAGTACACCCGCCCCGAGGTATACCGGGGCTGGGCAGTGCCCGAGGTGCTGCTCTCGGGAAACCACGCCCAGATTGCCCGCTGGCGTCGCCAGCAAGCAGTTCTTCGCACCCTGAAGCGCCGTCCGGAGCTTCTGGACCGGGTTGAGTTGAGTCCAGAGGACCGGCAATTGATAGACAGCACCAGGCCCTAGCTTGCCTTAAGGGGCTTGAGGCTTGTAAACGTTAAATCTAGTGATGAGGGGTCTTAAAAATGAACATGGCATTACTGGTTGAAGTCAAACCAAATCCTAACATTCCGGCCCTCGCCCCCGGCGATACGGTTAAGGTCAATGTCAGGGTGGTGGAGGGCGATAAGGAGCGTATCCAGCCCTTCAAGGGGGTGGTCATCAAGATGCGCCGTGGTGTTGACGGCGGCAGCTTTACCGTGAGGCGTGTCAGCCGCGGTATCGGGGTCGAGCGTACCTTTCTGTTTCAATCACCAATGCTGGAGAAGGTAGAGGTGATACAGCACGGGAAGGTGCGCCGCGCCAAGCTGTACTACCTGCGCCGGCGCAGTGGCAAGACGGCGCGCATCAGGGAAAGGCGGCTGGATAAGAAAGAGCTGGCTCTGAAGGCGCCGGAAGCGAAACTGGAGTCGGAGCAAGAGGCGGAGCCGGAGTCAAGCGCAGAGGAGAGCTAGACAAAAGCCAACTGCTGGAGTCTGGGATGGAGTATGCTGAGGTTAGTGTCAATTCTCCAGCGGCCCGGCGTCTGGCCTTCAGCTATGCCGTCCCGCCCGATATCAGTATTGAGGTCGGGCAGGCGGTATGGGTTCCCTTCGGCGATAAGCAGCTCCAGGGCGTCGTTTTAGCGCTGAGCGACATTCCCCCGGATATCGAGACGAGAGAGATAGCCGGCCTGATTGAACCCCGCCCTTTACTGTCTCCACACCAGGTATCGCTGGCGCGCTGGATAAGCGAGTATTACCTTTCCCCCCTTTTTGACGCCGTGGCCCTCATGCTGCCCCCGGGCTTCAAGCGTAGCGTAATCACTTATCTCGTAGCGCTGCCATCTCCCCCTGAGTGCGATCTATCCTCCCTACCCCAGGAACAGAGGCAGGTTCTCGGTCTGATTACCGCCCGGGGCAGGGTAAGCCTGAGGGAGTTGGAGAAGGCCCTGGGCAAGAAGAAGGCTCAGCTCGTCGCTTCCCAGCTGGTGAGGCGGGGTCTGGTGGTGAGGGGCTATGAACTGGGGGCGGCTCGGGTAAAACCCAGGCTGGAGCCTCACCTCAGCCTGGCCGTGGCTAGTAGCCAAGCTCAGTCAGAAATAGCCAGTCTGAGCGGGAAAAGAGCCTGGAAACAGGCGGCGCTCCTCAGCTTTCTAGCGCAGCAGCCCCAACCGATATCGTGGGCGGAAGCCAGGCGCGAGGCCAGCTGCGCTAAAGCCGTGGCCGATGCCCTGGTGAGCAAGGGTCTGATAAAGGTTCAGCAGATTGAGGTAAGGCGCGACCCGCTCTCCCGCCAGGCCGTTACCCCGTCGGCACCGCTAGCCCTGACGGCGGCTCAGAAATCGGCCCTGGAGAGGATAACGTCCAGCCTGCGGGCCGGGGTTGAGCCGCCGGCCAGGCCGGGGGTCTTTCTGCTGCACGGGGTTACCGGAAGCGGTAAGACCGAGGTCTACCTGCAGGCCCTGGCGCAGGCGGTAAGGCTGGGTAAGAAGGGCATTGTTCTCGTCCCCGAGATTGCCCTTACCCCTCAGACCATAGAGCGCCTGAGCGCCCGCTTCCCGCATCGGGTGGCTGTCCTTCACAGCAAGCTTTCCCTGGGAGAGCAGTTTGACGAGTGGCAGCGGATACGGGATGGAGGGTTTGATGTTGTTATCGGCCCGCGCAGCGCCGTTTTCGCCCCCCAGCCCAACCTGGGCCTAATCGTTATTGATGAGGAGCATGAGTGGAGCTATAAGCAGCCGGATAGGTCGCCGCGCTACCATACCCGTGATGTCGCCCTGAAGCTGGCCGAGCTAGCCGGCGCCGTGGTCATGCTCGGCAGCGCCACCCCCGATGTTGAGAGCTTCTATCATGCCCGGCGGGGTGAGCGCTGCCTCCTTCAGCTTCCGCAGAGGGTGGTGCCTAGTGAGGGCTCACCCCTGCCTCAGGTTAAGGTCGTTGACATGAGGGAGGAGCTTAAAGCCGGCAACCGGAGCATCTTCAGCCGCGCGCTCTTTCAAGCCGTCACCGAAGCCATCGCTAACCACGAGCAGGTGATGCTGTTTCTTAACCGCCGGGGAGGAGCCACCTTCATTCAGTGTCGCAACTGCGGCTACGTGCTCCGCTGCCGGCGCTGTGAGGTGGTTCTGACCTATCACCTCGACGAGGATATCTTAGCCTGCCATCAGTGTAACTACCGGAGTCCGGTTCCCCAGACCTGCCCCCGCTGCTTGAGCCGGCGCATCAAGTTCCTGGGCACCGGCACCCAGAAGCTGGCCCAGATAGCCCGGGACAGCTTCCCCGGGGCCAGGCTGCTGCGCTGGGACAGCGACTCCACCAGGGGAAAAGACGCTCACCGGGAGATACTGAATAGGTTCCGTGCCCACGAAGCTGACATTCTCGTCGGCACGCAGATGATTGCCAAGGGCCTGGACCTGCCCCTGGTGACACTGGTGGGGGTGGTCAACGCTGATGTCAGCCTGAACCTGCCTGACTTTCGGGCTGGAGAGAGAACCTTTCAGCTACTCTCTCAGGTGTTAGGCAGGGCGGGGCGGGGCAGCCGGGGGGGAAGGGTCATCATCCAGACCTATTTCCCCGAACACTACGCTATTCGGGCCGCCGCCGGGCATGATTATGCCCTTTTCTACGAGCAGGAGATAGGCTACCGGCGCCAGTTTGGTAACCCCCCGTTCAGCCATCTGGCCTGCCTTACCTACCGCCATACCAATGATATTCTCTGCCAGCGAGAGGCGGTAAGAATGAAGCAGCAGCTTGGCGGGGAAATAGAGTCCCGGGGGATAGACAACATCAGCCTGATTGGGCCGGCGCCGGCCTTTATTCACCGATTGCGGGGAAGGTTTCGCTGGCAGCTCATCCTGCGCGGTAGCGCTCTCGCCTCTTTTCTGGCGCCGCTGCCGATGCCGCCGGGCTGGACGATAGATATTGACCCGGTGGGCCTGGTATAAGGCCTGCCGCGGCGAAGCCGCCTAGATAGTGTGCCGGGTCAGGGGGTTGTCGCGCCGCTTACCGGCCAGGTCGAACCTCTCCCAGGCATACTTGTTACTCTTTGCGGACAGTATTTCCTCTCCTGAGTTACTGCCCCCCGTCTCATGAGTCAGGTAGAAGAGCTCGTCAAGTCGGTGTTCGGGGAAGGCTTTGATTGCCCCCACGATGAATTTCTGGTTTATGTTGCGTTTACCTTCGCGGACCCGGTAGATCTGGCTTACCGATATTCCCATAGCGTGGGCTAGCTGGGACAGGTTCTTGTAGTTACCGTTACGGAGTTCGAAGATTCTTGTTTTAACAATCATAACTACTACCCCTTTGACGACTAATGACGTTATTATAGCATCTAATTTGCCAATTGTCAAGATAACAGATAGAGAGCGGCGTCCTGTAGGGTATATCTTGACACTGAACCCTGCCCGTCAGGGTGCCCGGCCGGGGGTGAGGTTGTCGCTAGCCTCTAGTCTCCTTGCTAAAGGTGTGACTTGTATAGTATAGTTTATCCTTAGGTGAGTATTGGGTGTGGGTGGGGCTGGGGTTATGTCACGGTAGCTAAGAATGCAGTTTCCAACCAGAACTAAAAGCACGAGTAAATGTATGGATATCGGGGAGAAGGCTCCTGACGACTTTTTCGGTAGTCTGAGCGAGCCTGGCTTGGCATCACTCCTCGCCAGGGTAGGCAGCTTTCTCGCCGGGCAAGGTGCTCAGGCCTACCTGGTCGGTGGTTTTATCCGCGACACGTTCCTTTCGAGGCAGACGGGAGACATTGATATTGCGCTAGGTGGTGACGCCCTGGAGGTTGCTTCCCGGGTAGCCACTGCCTTCGGGGGTAAATATATCCTGCTTGATAAGCTAAACCAGGTAGGCAGGGTAATTCTGCCGGGGCAGGAAGACGACCCGGCCAGTAAGCAGCGGGAGCTTGATTTCTCTTCGCTGGCGGGGGATATCGAGGCGGACCTCGCCCGGCGTGATTTTACCATAGACGCCATGGCTGTTGAGCTTGATCGGCTGGTTGGGGGGCAGCGCGACGTGCCCCTTATCGACCCCTTCGGGGGTTTAAGCGACCTCCGTCAGGGTGTCATCAGGGTGGTCTCGCCCTCAGCCTTCCCGTCGGATGCCGTCCGCTTACTGAAGGGGGTGCGTCTGGCTTACGAGCTTGGTTTCCGTATTGAAAGTGAGACCGAAGCCCTGATGAAGCGCCACTGTCATCTGCTGTCCGGTGTCGCCGGTGAGCGCCTGAGAGAAGAACTGGTTCGTCTGCTGGCGGTTCCCGGGGAGGAAAAGCTCCTTTTCCATCTTGATGAGCTGGGGCTACTTACGGCCGTAATCCCTGAGCTGGCGCTAGCCAGGGGGGTTACCCAACCCAAGGAGCACTTCTGGGACGTTCTAGCCCACAGCTTTAGTACCGTGGCTGCCGTGGACTTTGTGCTCGGGGTGGGGGGCTGGGCATATGCCAGCGATGAAGTCCGGGCGGCAGTCCCCTGGCCGGCCAGACTGGAGGAGTACTTCAGCCGGCCGGTAAGCAGCGGCAGCACCCGACGTATATTACTAAAAATGGCGGCGCTGCTTCATGACGTCGCCAAGCCGCAGGCGAAGACTATAGAGACTAACGGCCGTATGCGTTTTCTGGGGCACGCCCAGCAGGGGGCCGATATAGCGGTTGCTATCCTGGAAAGACTGAGGTTCAGCAGCCGGGAGATAAAGCTGGCCGAGACTCTGGTCAGGCATCACCTGAGACCGACCCAGATGAGCCAGAGCGGGCTTCCCTCGCCGCGTGCTATTTATCGCTACTTCCGCGATACCGGGGATGCCGGCGTTGACATCCTGTTCCTGAGCCTGGCTGACCATCTAGCCACCAGGGGGCCCCGGCTGGAGCCAGATAACTGGCGGGCGCATACTCAACTGGTGGACTATGTTCTGACCAAGCGTTTCCAGGAGGAAAGCGTGGTTAAGCCGCCCAAGCTGATTAGCGGACACGACCTTATCCGCCTCTTCGATCTCAGCCCCGGCCCCCGAATCGGGGAATTGCTGGAGGCGGTGCGCGAAGCCCAGGCATCGGGCGAAATCAGTACCAGGGACGAGGCGCTGGCCTACCTCGGCCGGCGCCTTTCGCTAAAAAAGAAGGGTAAATATGGCCAGAAGACATAGGGTCCCCTTTATCATAATCGCTATTATTTTTGTGCTGGCGATACTGGTGGTGGTGCCCCTCGACCGGGGGGTGCTCGGCAGTAAGGGGTTGCAGCTCGGGCTCGACCTCAAGGGCGGCACTCATCTGGTCTACCGGGCCGATTTCTCCTCGATAGAACCCGGTGCGGAGGCGGAGGCCCTCACCGGGGCCATCGCCGTCATCGAGAAGCGGGTTGACGCCCTGGGGGTGAGCGAGCCGGTTATTCAGAAGCTGGGTGAAGACCGCATCGTGGTCGAGCTGGCCGGTATCAGCGAGATTGAGAAAGCCAAGAACCTCATCGGGCAGACGGCGCTGCTTGAATTCGGGGAGCTTATCGAGGAGGGTGAGGAGGCAAAGTGGGTCGATGAGCTGGGCGAGTGGAAATCGGCTACGGCGGTAGTCGATGGCGAGGAAGTGGAGCTGAGCAGCCGCTACTTCAAAGAAAATACCTACGTCAGTCAGGATAACTTCGGCCAGGTAGTACTGGCATTCGAGTGGGACGAGACTGGTAGCCAGATGTTTGAGGAGATTACCAAGCGTCTCTTGAACCAGCCCTTGGGTATTTTCCTCGGTGACGAGCCGCTGCGCGGCGATGATGGCATACCTATCGCTCCGATTATCCAAAGCGTCATCACCGATAGGGGTATCGTCGAAGGCCTGAGCCTTACCGAGGCTACCGAGCTATCCCGGCTGCTTAATGCCGGCCGCATTCCGGTGCCGCTGACCCCGATTTACGAGCAGACGGTGTCCCCCATTCTGGGGTCTGATTTTGTTGACATGAGCCTCAGGGCGGGAATAATCGGGCTGATACTGGTAATAGTCTTCATGATGGTCTACTACCGCTTTCCCGGAGCCCTGGCCAGCGCCGCGCTCATGTTCTACGTTTTCGTTGTCCTGGCTATCTTCAAGCTGGTGCCGGTTACCCTGACCCTGGCCGGTATCGGCGGCTTTGTGCTCTCCATCGGCATGGCGGTGGACGCTAACGTGCTCATCTTTGAGCGCCTGAAGGAGGAGCTGAGGTTGGGGCGGACGCTGGGGGCGGCTATTGAAAGCGGCTTCAAGCGTGCCTGGCCGGCCATCCGGGACAGCAACATAACCACCTTCATCGTCTGCGCTATCCTCTACTGGCTGGGGAGCAGCATCATCGCCAGTACCCCGGTCATGGGCTTTGCCATAACCCTGGCTATCGGCGTAGCGGTAAGCATGTTCAGCGCCGTGGTCGTCACGCGCACCTTCCTGCGCATCTTTGGCCACACCCGCTTGGCACAGAAGACCACGCTGTTTAGCGTCTATTCGGGAAGGGAAAATGACTGATATCGTTGGTAAGAGGTTCTGGTTCTTCGTAGCCGCCGGGGCGGTTATCCTCTTCTGCATTATCTCGCTGGGGCACTTCGGCCTTAAGTCCGGGATTGAGCTCTCCAGCGGCTCAATGCTCACGGTTAACTTCGAGCAGGCCGTGAACGAGGCTGACCTGAAGCAGGAGCTGGCTAACCTGGGCCATGGCGGGGCAATCGTGCAGCAGACCGGCGAGGGTGACTTCATTATCCGCACCAGCGAGCTGGGGAGCCAGGCCAAGACACAGCTTGAAGACGGCTTGACCACCCGCTTTGGTCAGGTCACGGAGGCTGAGTTCTATTCGGTATCGTCGATGGTTGCCTCGGAGACAGCGCGCAACGCCGGTATCGCCATTGCGGTGGCTGCCGTCGGTATCCTGCTCTACATCACCTGGGCCTTCCGTAAGATGCCCAACCCCTTCCGCTACGGCACCTGTGCCATCATCGCCCTGGGGCACGATGTTCTGGTGGCTCTGGG
>DUEB01000046.1 GCA_011176655.1 Dehalococcoidia bacterium
GTGGAGCTGGAGGGATTCGAACCCTCTACCTTTTGACTGCCAGTCAAACGCTCTCCCAATTGAGCTACAGCCCCACGCCTTAGATTCTTACCTGAATAATCTAACAAAAAACGCTGCTTTATGCAAGCTCAGGCTTACCCCTCACCGGGTAATTGCTTATCCCCGGTAGATGGGTTACAATACCAACCAAAATCCAGCGGAGAGACAGCAATGAAACTTAGTGGTCTATCCCGAATAGCCTCTGTTATGCTAGCTCTGGGCAGCCTCCTGGCAGTATCGTGCGCCGGCCAGGCGCCGGAGGCAAAACCCAAGACCTACGCCGCCCCACCACCCATGACGATTGACACCAGTAAGGAGTACACCGCCACCATCGAAACCGAAAAGGGGAACCTCGTTCTGGAGCTGTTCGCCAGTGATGTCCCGATAACCGTCAACAACTTCGTCTTCCTGGCCCGTGAGGGTTTCTATGACGGCAGCACCTTTCACCGGGTCATGCCGGGCTTTATGGCCCAGGGTGGCGACTCCACCGGCACCGGAATGGGTGGCCCCGGCTATATCTTCGATAACGAAATCACGGAGCATACCCATGTCGCCGGCGCCCTGTCCATGGCTAATGCCGGTGCCGACACCAATGGCTGCCAGTTCTTCATCACCTACGAAGCAAGGCATGAGCTCGACGGCGATTACAGCGTCTTCGGCCAGCTGATAGAGGGCATGGACGTCCTGGAGAAGCTCACTCCACGGGACCCCAGGCAGAACCCGGACTTTGAGGGGGACCGGATAATCCGGATAACCATCAGCGAAAGCTGAGCCGCACTCGCCCTAAAATGATTTCTCCGGCCGTCCCGGTAGCAGCGCAAGGCTAGCCCTCTTTGCAGAGCACGGTAAGGTATTGAATACCCAGAGCGAGCACCAGCTTACTCTTAACGTGAGCCAGAGAGGTGCCCTCGGTAAGCCTGGCTACAGCCCCCGGCGTCAGGCGATGCAGATGTATCCGCCGGGCCATAAAGGGGTTCTTATAATGCCTTACGGCAGCGACGATAGCCTGAAAGCCGCGAAACGGCTCCCAGGGATAGACAATAATAGCCAGACCCCCCGGTTTAAGCACTCTGGCCGTCTCGGCAAGGAACTGCCTTAAATTCGGTATGTGCTCCACGGTATGCAGTGAATAGGCTTTATCAAAGCTGGCGTCGTCAAACTCCAGGTTGGTGATGTCACCATATTTTACCCTGGTGCTGACCGTCTCCTTTAGGGAGGCCTCGCTGATATCGACCCCGACCACGCCGTCGGTGTAGGCTTCCATGGCTCTGACATAGAAGCCCCGGCTGCAGCCCAGGTCCAGGATAGTCTCTCCCTCGCTAGGCTTAAGATACTCAAGCAGAACATTGAATAGGGCCCAGTTGAAGTTAAAGACCATGGTATAGCTTTTCTTCGGCGAACGAAGCGCCCCGGAACGACGCCCCTCAGAAAGAGATGCGCCACCCCCGTTACCGGTCCTATCTAAAGCATTCGGTTTAGACACAAAACCCCCTTGACTCATAAATCGGCTTAAGGTAACCCTGCTTTTTACTTCGGACTAGGCCGTCTCCGGCAGACAGCGCCCACCTCCATCAGGTGACACCCCTGTATCCTCAGGATTTCCAGGCCGCTTGACTCAAGCTCCTGGGTGAACTCCGCTCTGGAAATGGCGGTCTCGTCGGGGTAAATCCACTGGTGCAGCTTCTCCAGGAGCCCCCTCCAGAACCTATAGGCCAGGCTCGGCGTGGGCACCAGGATGAGGGCAATCCCGTCCGGGGCCAGTAGGTCGCGGTGCAGGCGAATCAGCTCCTTTCGCTGGTCGGGGGTATAGTGCTCAAGAAGCCCCTGGGAGTGAACGATATGGTACTTCTCATTCAGCTCCAGGCTGAACAGGTCCCCCAGCAGGAACTCCTTTTCACATTCAAGGGCGGTAAATCTTCGTTCGGTGTCCTCGATGACGCTGGCGTTGAAATCGACCAGGGTCACCTTGGTCACCGGATACAGCCTGGTCATCTGCATGGTGTGATAGCCGGTGCCACAACCCAGCTCGATTATCTTGATGGGGCCTGAGAAGCTAAACCCGCGCAGCAGGCTAGCATAGGCCCGCCACACCGTCCACAGGAACCTCTGACTGACCCGGACCCGCCGGTGATACTGGTCCCAATCGGTGACTACTCTCTCCATAGCTACCTCACAATTTTTATTTCAGGACACCCCGAAGATGCCCAGCCAGCGCAGGGTAGAGCCCAGGCCCAGATAGCCAAGATAGGCAAGAGCCATAGCCTTGACCGTTGAGCCCCCCCAGCAGGAAGCAAAGAATTTCCACAACCCGAAACGCATCGCCCCCATGCTCACCGCCACCGGGGCAAAAATGGGGTTGGGTATCACGGAGAGCACAAAGATGGCTACCGTGCCCCTCCTCTGGGCAAACTCCATCATCCGCGGCAGCCTTATCTTCCTCAGAAAGCGCGAAAATCGGGAAGAGTAGTTCTCATCGTCAGGGCTGGCGATACTGAATTGGGGTAAGAAGCGGCGCCCACCACGTCCGGTTATATAGAGGAGCGTGCCCCCGATACCAAGCCCCAGCCCGGCGGTAGCCCCGACCAGGGCCGGATGCAGCAGGCCCCCCAGGGTGAAGGTGAATACCATGTAGGGAACGGGCAGCGGAATACTGAAACCGGTGACGATAGTCATAATGAGAAGGCCCAGGTAGCCATACTTCTGAAAGCGGACGATAAATTCCCAGTGATAGACCAGGAGAACGCAGGCGGCGATTACCCCGCCCAGAAAAAGGCCGGCCATAATATATTTCCGCCTGCCCGAGCCCGTGCCGGTTGCTTCCGCCATTATCCGGGATTTCCCATCTATGCAGCCACCTTGGTTGCTTTTTTGGTCTTGAAGGTCAGGCCCTTAGCACCGAGGCCCACCGTGACCGTGTCGCCTTCGCCGAACTCGCCCCGGAGCAGCTTGCTCGACAGGGGATTCTCCACATAGCGCTCTATCACCCGCCGGAGCGGCCGCGCCCCGTAAATCGGGTCGTAGCCTTCTTTGGCCAGCCACGACTTGGCACCATCACTCAACTCCACCCCCAGCTTGCGCTCGCTAAGCCGCTTCTTAAGGTCAGCGACCATCAGGTCAACGATTCTCCTTAGCTGCTCCTCGGTCAACTCATGGAAGACGATAATCTCATCGATACGGTTAATGAACTCGGGGCGGAAGGTCTTCTTCACGGCACCCATCACCTTGTCTTTCATCGCCTCATAGCTCTGCTGCCGGCTCCTGGCCTCGTCCTTTTTAGCCCCGAAACCGATAGCACCCTCGCGCCTGATGAGCTCGACGCCGGTGTTACTGGTCATAATAATCAGGCTGTTCTTGAAATCCACCGTGCGCCCGTGGCCGTCGGTCAGGCGTCCGTCATCAAGAATCTGGAGCAGGGTATTGAATACCTCAGGGTGTGCCTTCTCAATCTCATCGAGCAGGATTACCCGGTAGGGACGGCGGCGCACCGCCTCGGTGAGCTGTCCCCCCTCTTCGTAGCCGACATAGCCCGGCGGCGCCCCGATGAGGCGGGACACGGTGTGCTTCTCCTGGTACTCCGACATATCCAGGCGCACCACGGCATTCTCGTCGTCAAACATAAACCAGGCCAGGGTCTTGGCCAGCTCCGTCTTACCCACCCCGGTGGGCCCCAGGAACATAAAGCTGCCGATAGGTCGCCTCGGGTCTTTAAGCCCGACCCGGCTGCGGCGGATAGCCTCGGAGATAGCCACCACCGCCTCTTCCTGATTGACCACCCTCTCGTGGAGCCGCTCCTCCATGTGAAGCAGCTTCTCGGCTTCTCCCTCAAGCATCTGGGAGACGGGAATCCCCGTCCAGTTAGAGATAAGGCGGGCAATATCCTCCTCATTAACCACCTCATCAATCTTCTCCTGCTTGAGCCAGCTCCCCTTAGCCTGATTATATTCTCCCTCCAGGCGCAGTCTCTCCGCCTTGAGCTGGGCCGCCTGCTCGTATTCCTGGCGCTGTGAGGCTGCCTCTTCCTCATTAGCCAGCCGCCCGATTCGCTGCTCCAGCGACTTGACCTCGGGCGGGGCGCTCTCGGTGTCGATACGCAGCTTGCTGGCCGCCTCGTCAATAAGGTCAATCGCCTTATCCGGTAGAAAGCGGTCGGAAATATAGCGCTGGCTCAGCTTGGCGGCTGCCTCCAGAGCCTCATCGCTTATCTTAATCTTGTGGTGCGCCTCGTAGCGGGGACGCAGCCCTTTAAGCATCTCAACGGTGGCTTCGATACTCGGCTCGCCGACAAACACCGGCTGAAGGCGCCGCTCCAGGGCCTTATCCTTCTCGATGAACTTGCGGTATTCGTCAAGGGTGGTCGCCCCGACGCACTGCAGCTCGCCGTGAGCCAGCGCCGGCTTCAGCATATTACTGGCGTCAATCGCCCCCTCAGCCGCCCCGGCACCAACCACGGTGTGAATCTCGTCAATAAACAGGATGACCTCGCCCTGCGACTGGCGGACCTCGTCCATGACCGCCTTGAGCCGCTCTTCAAACTCGCCGCGGAACTTGCTGCCGGCCACCAGCGACCCCATGTCCAGCGCCACCACCCGGCGGCCCTTGAGGGAATCGGGGACATCGTCGGCGGCAATCTTCTGCGCCAGGCCCTCCGCCAGGGCAGTCTTACCCACGCCGGCATCCCCGACCACCACCGGGTTGTTCTTGGTGCGGCGGGTAAGCACCTGCATGATTCGCTTAATCTCCTCGTCGCGGCCGATAACAGGGTCGAGCTTACCTTCACGAGCCAGCTCGGTCAGGTCCCGCCCGTACTTCTCCAGGGAGCGGTACTTGCTCTCGGCGCGGGCGTCAGTAACCCGGTGCCCGCCGCGAAGCTTGCGCAGCGCCCGGTATACCTTCTCCTGGTCGATACCCATGCGGTGGAGAATAGCGGCCACCCCGCCCTTCTCCTCACCAACCATGGCTACCAGAAGGTGCTCGACACCGATGAACTCATCCTTGAGCCTTTTGGCTTCCTCACCGGCCTTGGCCAGGAGCTGGGCGACCCGCGGCGTGGCATAAATCTGCTCCGCCTCATAGGCAACCTTGGGGGATTTCTCCAGAGCCGTCTCCACCTGCCGCCTCATTGCCTCAACATCAATGCCGAGCTCGGCCAGTATCTCACCAACCAGCCCCCGCTCCTGGCGGAGCAGCGCCAGCAGGATATGCTCCACATCCCACTGACTGTGGTGATACTGACGGACTATCTCCTGCGATAAAGCCAGCGCTTCCTGCGCCTGCTCAGTAAACTTCTCCTGTTTCATCGCCCACCTCCCTCAGTCTGTCTAAATCTGCCTCCATCTTCTCCAAGCGACTCTGTAACTCAGCCATGTGCCCCAGCATCCTCAGGATAACCTCGACTCCCGCCAGATTGACCCCCAGGTCTTCCATCAGGGTCTTCGCCTGCCTGAGCTGGGCGATATCACTATCCGAGTAGAAGCGAATATTGCCCCGGGAGCGATGTGGCTCTATTATGCCAATTCTCTCATAATAGCGCAAGGTATGGGTGCGCACCCCCACCATTCTGGCGGCGATACTTATGGCGTAACGCGGTTCTCTATCTTCGCTCATGATAACCTCGTAAGCCTCATTTCTGTCCGGTCTCACCAAGCTGCCTGAAGAGCTCCTTTTCCCGCTCGGAGAGCTTGGTGGGCAGCACCACGCTGACCTTAGCCAACAGGTCACCACGGCCTGCCTTCCCCAGATGAGGTATACCCTGCCCTGCCAGGCGAAAGATGCGCCCGTTTTGTGTCTCCGACGGAATCTTGAGCGCCAGCTTACCCTTGGGGGAAGGCACCTGCACCTCACCCCCCAGCACCGCCACCGTCAGGGGAACGCCCACCTCCACGTTCAGGTCATCGCCGCTCCGCTTGAAGAGGGCATGCGGCTTTACCGAGACCACGAGATAGAGGTCACCGCTAGCCGCACCACCATAACCCTGTCCCCCCTTACCGGCGATGCGCACCCGGGAGCCATCCCTGACCCCCGGCGGAATCTTGACCTCAAGGCGCTTCAGGCGCGCTGCCACCCCGGAACCGCGGCACACCGAACAGGGCACGTTCTGTATCAGCCCGGTGCCCCGACAGCTGGGACACGGCTCCCCAACCTCAAGATTAAGCAGGCGCGTGGCACCGTGATACGCCTCCTCCAGGGTCACCGCCACCGGGTGCTCTATATCTTGACCCCGCCGCGACCGGGGCCGACGTGTGTAGCCTGTTCGAGAACCCTTAAACAGCTCCTCGAACAGGCTACCCAGGTCGCCCTCCTCAAAACGGAAACCGGTGGTACCACCACCGCGGCTGGATTCCCAGAAAGGCGTCTCCTGAGAGCCAGCCTGGGTAAACTGGTCGGCGTACTGCCACTTATCGCCGAAGCGGTCGTACTTGGCCCGCTTCTCCTTATCGGAGAGGACCTCGTAGGCCTCGTTTATCTCCTTAAATCTCGCCTCCGCCGACTTGTCGCCCGGATTTACATCCGGGTGATACTTACGCGCCAGCTTACGGTAAGCCTGCTTTATCTCCCGCTCGCTGGTATCCCGCTTGACCCCTAAAATATCGTAGTAATCCTTCTTAGCCATGTCCACCTCAACTAGCTACAGGGGAATTATAAGCCCTGTTGACTAATATGTCAATCATAAATTAAGTATTCTAATAAATTCATGCTATATTCTTTGATAAAAATTTCTTAATATGCTATATTGATAGTGGTAGCATTTTCTGCCCCCCAAATTGACCCACCACCCATTTGGTGCCGGAACTTGACAAAACTAAAAATTAGTAGTAGAATAATCCTTTGTATTATGCCTCTTATTAGGTCTCACCTTCAATATACCTTCGTGGCTACAGGTCTTATTTGCTTTAGTACTATATAATACACGGATTTCGTGTCCCTGTTTGATAAGGAGTTAGACGCAATATGGCTTCTGTATTACCACAAACGGAGAAAGAAACTTCCCCTGTATCCAGAAAATCCTATGCCAAGTTACCCTACGTACTCGACGTGCCCAATCTAATCGAGGTCCAACTCAACTCATTCCGCCGCTTTCAGGAAGAGGGGCTGAGACGTCTGCTGGATGAGATATCCCCGATAAAGGACTTCACGGGCAACCGGCTCGAACTCAGCTTCATAGACTACGAGTTCCGTGCCCCCCGCCACTCCGAGCAGGAGTGCCGCCACCGCGATCTGACCTACTCGACTCAGCTCTATGTCAGAGCCAGGCTACTGGTCAAAGCCACCGGGGAAATCAAGGAAGAAGACCTCTTTTTCGGCAGTCTGCCCCTGATGACGGCCAGGGGCACCTTCATTACCAGCGGCGCCGAACGAGTCGTCGTCAGTCAGCTACTTCGCTCCCCAGGCGCCTTCTTCATCCTGGAAGAGGATGCCACCAGCGGCCAGGACCTGTGCCACGCCAAGCTGATCCCCACCCACGGAGCCTGGCTTGAGGTTGAAACCAACAACCGGGATGTAATCTCCGCCAAGATAGATGGTAAACGGAGGATTCC
>DUEB01000047.1 GCA_011176655.1 Dehalococcoidia bacterium
CACCCATGCCGGCCACATCACCGACATTATCACCGACGAAGTCGGCGATGACGGCGGCGTTTCTGGGGTCGTCCTCAGGGATACCCTTCTCGACTTTACCCACGATGTCGGCCCCGGTATCGGCAGCTTTGGTGTAGATACCGCCGCCGACCCGGGCGAAGATGGCTACCGAAGAGGCACCGAAACCGAAGGCGGGGATAACCTTCAAGAAGAGGCTGGGGTCGCTGCCGAAGGCGAAATAGAGGACGCTGAGACCGATAATACCGATGCCCACCACGCACAGCCCCATGACCGCCCCACCGCGGAAGGAGACCCTGAGCCCGTCATTCAGGCTCTTTTGCACTGCGGCGGCGGTTCTGGAGTTGGCTCTGATGGCGATGTTCATGCCGATGAAGCCGGCCATGGCCGAGGCGATAGCGCCCAGGGCGAAGACCAGGGATACCCACCAGCCGAGCTGGGGGACTACGCCGAGAACCACGGCTACCACGACCACAAAGATGGTCAGGATTCTATATTCTCTACTGAGGAAGGCTAGAGCTCCTTCCTTAATGGCGGCGGATATCTCCCGTATCTTGTCGGAACCCTGGTCTTGCTTCAGGACATAACGAGCCATAAGACCGGCAATGCCCAGCCCTATGGCACCACATATTACGGCAGTTATTATTGGGTACATTACCTATGCTCCTCTCTGGTTTGAAAGATTGATAACGACGGTTCTGGTCTTGCCAAAGGACCTTAAATCAACCGAAACCCTTTATGGAACAGGAGTCTGTTACTAAAGACCGCTAAAGCCGGTCCTCAAATAGCCTCAATTTCTGCTCAAGCTTATTCTGCTGTATTAGTAGCGTCAGGTCACTGCGTGTCCTTTCTAGGATGCCGCGCACCATGTCTGTAGTGCGACGCAAGCCGCCGGTGATAGCATCCGGGAAGTCCATAGTCACTAGAATATTATAGATGTCGTCCATAGCCGCCAGCAGTTCTTCAAGCCGTGACAGGTCACCCCTTCGGGTGCTGTCCAGGAGGTAGCGTCTCAGCTCACCGACGGCTTCACCAAGCCCGTTCAGGTAGGCGGTAGCGCTGACCTTGAGTTCTTCCGGGCTGGGCGTCTTACTTCCGGTGACCAGGGCCAGGGTAATACTGGCTTCCGCAAATTCCTTCTGGGCGTCGCGGAAGAAGCCGGTGTGTCTGAGTTCACTGCAATCGCTGGTAACCCGCTCGGTCTCTTCGAGCTGGTCTCTGGCTGATGTGAGGAGCTTACCCGCCGCCTCGAACTCCTGGCGGTGCAGGGCGCGGATGGCGGTTGAGGAGTAGCGGATTACTTCACGGCACAGTGGCAGAACCCTCTCCCGAGCCTCGTCCTGGGCGGAGAAGCTCTCTCGTATCCCCTGGGCAATCGAGTCTAGGTTATCGGTTGGTCTCTCCATGCTCTGTCTCGATTCTGGCTACTATCTGGCGGGCAGCCTCTTCGGGCGACCCAGCGCCTAAGACGGCGCTGATTACGGCTACCGAGTCGGCGCCGGCGGCGATTACCGCAGCGGCGTTGTCTCTGGTGATGCCGCCGATGGCGACCAGGGGTAAGCCTATCGCCTGCCTGACCTGGCGCAGCCTCTCCAGGCCAACGATGACCGCTTTTCCCTTGGACGGGGTGGGGTACATTGAGCCAACGGCGACGTAATCGGCCCCGTCAGACTCAGCAGCCAAAGCCTGTTCTACCGTGGTTACCGAGCAGCCCAGGATGCTGTCTATAGGCAGCAGGCGGCGGGCTACCTTGATGGGCAGGTCTTCCTGGCCCAGATGCAAACCATCGGCATCCGCAGCCAGAGCCAGGTCCAGGTAATCATTGATAATGAAGAGTACGTCATGCTCGGCGCATAGTACTTTAAGCTGCCGGGCGATGGGCAGCAAGTCTTTCTTGCTGCTGAGCTTGTCCCTGAGCTGAATCGTTTTCGCCCCGCCGCTGATTACCTGGCGGGCGGCCTCTATATGGGAGCGCCCTTTGAGGGCTTGGGTATCAATGATGGCGTGGAGCCCGCTCAGGTGCCTTGCCTTATCCTGGCGGGTTAGCCGGGACAAAAGCTCCCGCTCTATGGTGTAGAGGTCAAACCGGGCTTTTTTGAACCTCTCCGGGTTGAGTTGGGGGGCAGCCCCTGGGGTTTTGCTCATTTCCTCTAGGGTGCGCAGTGACTCTTGAACCCGGCTGGCGTTAGCCACGACCACTAGCGGTAGCTCCTTTTCTTTCTCCTGTCCCGGGACAACCGTGTTAGCCCCGACGTCACCTTCTGAGTTCCGGGCGGTAATGAGCTGCCTATCAAGGGCTGGCTCTCCCCTTAGCAGCTCATGGCGCATGGTTTTTAGCTGCTTACTTAAAATGGCATCATTAAGCACGAGACGGCTTATATCTTCCAGAACGCGGAGCCCTTCCCTCGTGCGGTTGAGATTGGCGTCGATAACGCGACGTATCTGCTGCGGTAGTGCCTCTGGTGAAGCCATTTTTTAACCGCTCCCAGTGGCTAATTCTAACACAATCAGGGTCGGCTGGTAAACAGTAAATTCTATAGCCTACGGAGCCGGCTCAGTCCCCGGTTACGGCGTTTTCCGTAAGCTCAATCCGCGATGGTTTGCTTTGCCGGTCCAGCTCCACGGCTACGATATCAATACGCCACAGGGGGGGTGGCGCCTCGAGGGTCTGCTGGTAGTGCCAGGCGGTAGCTATCAGGTGCTCCTTCTTGGCAGGGGTGATGGACTCTTCCGGGCTGCCGAACTTGAGGCTTCTTTTGGTTCTCACCTCGACGAAGACGAGGCAGTCCCGGTGCCAGGCGATAATATCGACCTCCCCGTGGGGACACCGGTAGTTGGTTTCCAGGATGCGGTAGCCACGATTGGTAAGGAAATCGCGGGCTATTTTCTCCCCCAGGATGCCAGTCTCACGGCGTTTCATAGCTCGGCTGCCTCCCTGACCGGCCTGAACGAGCGGCGGTGGATGGGGCACGGCCCCCTCTGGTGCAGGTAAAGGAGGTGCTCCCTGGTGCCGTAGCCCTTGTGCTTGGCCAGGCCGTAGCCGGGGTAGACCCTGTCGAGCTGAACCATGAAGCGGTCCCGGGCTACCTTGGCGATGATGGAGGCACAGGCGATGGAGAAGCACAACTGGTCGCCGTTGGTTATCCCCTTCTGGGGTAGGGAGACATCCGGCAGGCGCAAATGGTCGATGAGGAGGTACTCCGGCGGCTGGCAGAGCTGGTTAACCGCCTGCTTCATGGCTAACAGTGTCGCCTTGAGTATATTCTGCGAGTCTATTATCCCGGGGGGAACCATGCCGGTGCCTACCGAGATGGCGACCTTACTTATATGGTGGAAAAGATACTCGCGCCGGGCGGGGCTTAACTGCTTAGAATCTCTTATCTCCCCCGACCAGGGGGTATCCAACTGGCAGGGCATGATGACCGCCGCGGCGACCACCGGGCCGGCCAGAGCCCCTCTCCCGGCTTCATCAATACCAGCCACCAGCCGGTAACCCCGGGCGATGAGGTCATTTTCCTCTGCCAGAGACGGCTTGATGGCTACCCGGCCCGTTCTTATTGTCTCAGGCTGCTTCACTCCAGGCTCTCCTCTATGATACCCCCGCCCAGGACGGCATCACCCTGATAGAAGACGATGGCCTGTCCCGGAGCCACGGCCCGCTGCGGCTCGTGGAACTCGACCTCGGCGGTTTCCGCATTGAGAGACAGTGTTACCGGGGTCTCCGGAGACCGGTAACGGATCCGGGCAGTTATCTGGTTCAAGTTTGGTGGGGGTCTTCCCGCTACCCAGCTTAGCTTACGGGCGATAAGGCGCCGACTCAGGAGCTGGCTTTCGCTCCCGACCACCAGTCTATTACCGCTAGTGTCGAGGCGGAGCACGTACTGGCGCTCGGCGGAGCTAAGGCCCAGTCCCTGCCGCTGCCCCACGGTATAGTGGGCCAGGCCACTGTGTTTCCCCAGGGTTTTACCGCTTGTGTCGGTGATATCTCCCGGTTCGACTGGGAGATACCCGGCTAAGAATGCCCGGTAGTCGCTATCCGGGATGAAGCATATGTCGTGGCTCTCACGCTGACTGGCGGTGCTTAAGCCTCTTTCTTCCGCCAGCTTTTTAACCTCTGTCTTTTTCCGGCTGCCTAAGGGGAAGATTAAATATGGTAGCTCGGTTTGCTCCAGGGTGTAGAGAAAGTAGGACTGGTCTTTAGCCGCTTCAGAAGCCTTGAGTAGGCGGTAGCCCTCTGACGAGCCCTCGACCCGGGCATAGTGTCCGCTGGCCAGGTAGTCGGCGCCCATTTCCAGTGCTCTATGGAGGAGCCGCCCGAACTTGATATCCTTATTGCAGACCAGGCACGGGTTCGGCGTCCGTCCCCGGCTGTATTCCCGACAAAAGTAGCTAATGACCAGGCTGTGAAACTCGCCTTCCAGGTTGAGCTCGTGGAGGGGTATGTTAAGCGACCGGCAGACCTGCTCTAGGTTAGCCATATTGTCCTGGTAGCCGGGGTCAGCCCACAGCTTGAGGTGGATACCGAAAACCTCATAGCCGGCGTCCTGTAGCAGCGCCGCCGCCAGCGACGAGTCCACCCCGCCGCTCATAGCCACGGCCACCTTTTTCCTGGGCATTTCTCTCACTTTAGCCCTTTGGAGAGTAGCTGGCTTACCTTCTGCCAGATTATGCCGGCTATTTCCTCCTTGCTCCGGGTGGCGTCTACCACCAGCCAGCGCTCGGGCTCGCTGGCCGCCAGCTTTGCGTAGCCCTCACTTACTCTTCGGTGGAAGGCAAGCTCTTCCTGCTCAAAGCGGTCGGGTTTCCCGGCTTTCTTGCGCTTAAGCCCGTCGGCTACCGGCAGCTTCAGCAGGACGGTGAGGTGGGGCTTCAGGCCTTGAGTGGCGGCTTGGTTGATACCGGTGACCATTTCTAAATCAAGCCCCCGTCCGTAGCCCTGATAGACTGTGGTGGAGTCGGCATAGCGGTCGCTGATAACAGTCTTACCGTCTTTGAGGCCAGGTATTATTATCTCGGCTACCGATTGGGCGCGGGCGGCGTTAAACAATAGTAGCTCAGTTATGGGCGTTATCTTCTTAGCGTCGCCCCACTTGAGCCAGTGCCCCAGTCTCTTCCCGAAGGGCGTGCCGCCGGGTTCGCAGGTCAGCACCGCTGGAATGGCCAGTTTTAACAGCCTCTGGTATAGCAGTTCTGCCTGGGTGCTCTTGCCGCTGCCCTCGCCGCCTTCAAATGTAATAAATAAGGGCATAGTGTCTCCTCACCTGAAAATCCTCACCCTTCTGTTGGGGTCTTTACCGGTGCTCTGGGAGAGCAGGGCGTTTCGCTCGGCGATGAGGTGTTGCAGCCGGCGAATGTAGGCGCTCTGGGGGCTGAGCTCCACTGATTCCTCCCCACCCTTGACCTGCACCACGGCTTCTTCCGCCTCGGTGAGGGCTGCCTTGATGGAGTTTGCTTTGGGAGGGCTGCTGGTGGGGTAGAGTTCGTTCAGTAGCTGCCGTATCTGGTGTGGCGTGTTGCTCCTCAGAACGTAGATGGGCAGGCTGGCGGCTTCCGCCTCCCTGACCTTTTGCGGCTTACGGCGGTAGTAGTTTTTGGAGGTGATAAAAAGGCTAGCCTCGGCAAGGTTCTTGACGATATCTAGCGGGAGCTGCATCTCCTGTGCCATCTGCTCAAATCGTCCCCGGTTTACCCCGAAGAGGTAAAGGCGGGGTGGCTCGTTTTTCTTGACCAGCTGCCTGGCTCTCCGGGTTCTGGTTGTGGTTGCCGGCGACTTCTTTTCCCTCTTGACCTCGCCGTTTTCGTCCAGCCAGCGGACCTCGGTGTCCAGCGGTTGACCCCGCAGGATGGCATCGACTGACTCGCCGACGTCGGGGTGAATGGCTACCTTGTCCCAGCCCTGGATTTCGACGACGATGTCAAAGGTGGGCGGTGAGGTACGCTCCAGTATCGATTTCCGGGTGCCGCGCCGTTTGGCTTCCTCATCACCGAGGGTCACCGTCTGGATGCCGCCGATGAGGTCGGAGAGGGTGGGGTTCATCATCAGGTTCTCCAGGGTGTTGCCGTGGGCGGTGCCGATTAGCTGCACCCCTCGCTCGGCAATAGTTCGGGCGGCCTGGGCCTCAAGCTCGGTGCCAATCTCGTCGATGACGATTACCTCCGGCATGTGGTTCTCGACGGCTTCAATCATGACCGCATGCTGCCTGGAGGGGGTGGTGACCTGCATCCGCCGGGCATGTCCGATGGCGGGGTGGGGAATATCGCCGTCGCCGGCAATTTCGTTTGAGGTGTCCACAATGATGACCCGCTTGCTGAAGTCGTCAGCCAGCACGCGGGCGGCCTCGCGGAGCATGGTTGTCTTACCTACGCCCGGCCCGCCTAAAAGCAGGATACTCTTGGCGGACTCAACCAGGTCGGCGATAACCTTTATGGTGCCGAAGACAGCCCGGCCTACCCGGCAGGTAAGCCCGACAATACGTCCCTGGCGGTTGCGGATTGCCGAAATGCGGTGCAGGGTGCGCTCGATGCCGGCCCGGTTGTCGTCGCCGAAGCTGCTGATGCGGGAGGCGACATGGCTTAAGTCCTGCTCATCGACCTCCTTGGGGTTGAGGACTATTTCCTGTTCGGGGAAGCGGGCTTCGGGCGGACGGCCCAGGTCGAGGACTACCTCTAGCAGCTGGTGCTTGTCGCTGTGTGCCTGGAGTGGCTGACGTATCTGGGGGGGCAGAATGTCGAGCAGCGCCTCAAGGTCGTCGGTGATTACCTTCTGCAAGGCTCTTCTCCTGGCTAAGATTTGCTGCCGGTAATAATGTCCACGAAGTATTTATGAAAACGCAGGTCGTCGGTTAGCTCGGGGTGAAAGGCGGAGGCGAGCAGCCTTTCCTGCCGGGCAGCGACGATGGTGCCATTATCTAATCGGGTGAGCACCTCCGTGCTGCCGTTTGCCTGCTCAATTATCGGAGCGCGGATAAATACGCCGGGAAAGGGCTTTTCCCCCAGGGCTGGTATGATGAGTTCGGCTTCAAAGCTCTCTCTCTGTCGGCCAAAGGCGTTTCGCTTAACCGTTATGTCCATGAGCCCCAGGGGTCTTACTTTGGGGTCCGAAGGCTCCCTGGCCAGAAGTATCATACCGGCACAGGTTCCCATGATAGCCAGGCCCCTCTCAGCCAGGTTTCTTATCTTGCTGGCTAGGTCATATTCCAGCATCAGTCGGCTGATGGAGGTGCTCTCCCCGCCGGGAATGATTAGCCCGTCCACACCCACCAGTTCTGCGGGCAGGCGGACGGGCAGGGCTTCTACTTTTAGCTTATGCAGCGCAGCGATATGCTCAACAAAGGCTCCTTGCACGGCAAGGA
>DUEB01000048.1 GCA_011176655.1 Dehalococcoidia bacterium
CTCCGCGGTGAGCCCTTCGATAAGTACTGGGCAGAAGTGGAGAGGCGTCCCTTCGAGGAGATTAAGAAGGAGGGTGAAGGTAACCCCCTGTTTAAGCTGATTCGCCAGCATGAACTGGCCAGGGAATTCCCGCTAATCATAGCTACCCTCAGGGCATTCAGCCGGGGGGAGGTCAGCATAACCCCGGATAAGAGGGTGGTTGACTTTGAGGGGAGACCGGTTAACGGGTATAATTTGACCGATAAGATAGACAGGGTGGTAAATTTAGCAGGACAAGGCTAGCAGGAGGTGAGGGAGATAAATAACTTTATCTGTTTTGACCTGGAGGGACCGCTGTCACCTCAGGATAACGCCTATGAGCTTATGAAGCTCTTCCCCGACGGAGACCGGATTTTTGAGGTGATAAGCCGCTATGACGACCTGGTGACGCTCGAAGGGAGGCAGGACTACGAACCGGGAGATACCCTGGCCCTGATACTACCCTTCCTCGTGCTCCACAACATCTCGGATAAGGACATCGCTGGCCTGGCCGGTAGTGCCAGCTTCACCGGTGGTGCGGAAAAGCTGGCCTCCTGGCTCCAGTCCAAGGGCTGGAAGGTATTCTGCATTACCACTACCTATGAGCCATACGCCATACACCTCACCCAGAAGCTGGGTATCTATAGTCACCACGTAGCCTGTACCTCGGTGCCCTGGGACAAGCTGCTCCTGGCGCCGGACAGGGAAGAGCTGAATCTAATTAAGCAGGCTGAGGCAGATATCCTGACCATGAAGCCCGCAACCGACGATGACAGAATCAAGCAGAGCCTGGACCGGTTCTTCCGGGAGAAGCTGGCGGCTACCGGTCTGGGTGAAATCATAAAGGAGGTAAAGCCCATGGGCGGGCGGCGCAAGCTGGCCGCCCTGAACCGCTTTGCCGATAAATACGAGCTGCCGCTGGCCGGCTGGGTGGTGGTGGGTGACAGCATTACCGATTTCCGCATGCTGGAGGCGGTGGACGGCGCCGGCGGCCTGGCTATTGCCTTTAACGCCAATGAGTATGCCCTGCCCTATGCCACCATGAGCCTGGCCTCTACCTCCCTGGGCAACCTGACTGAGGTGCTCGAAGCCTGGCGCAAGCGCCAGCGCAAGGGCACCGAGAAGGTGGTCAGGGGGAAAGAGCGGGGCGGCGGCTCCGAGGGTCGCGGCTACTTTCACTGGCTCTCCGGTAGAGAAGGCCTTGACGAGATTGTCAGCCTTCATAAGGGAATAAGGCGCCTGGTCAGGGAAGAGGCCGGCAAGCTGGGCTAAGCCGGCAATAAGCACATTAGACCAGGGCGGGATGAGCCAGATTTACGGTCAGGAACCTACGGCTCCGGTTTCCCTGTCTTTAGCCCGCTCCGAGGATGAGAAGGGTTGAAACTAAAAGAATTCCAGGGAGGTGTCATGATGACCTTTAAAATAGTGATGCCGCTAAACCACGCCGCCGGGGATGAGGCGGAATGCCGTAAGATAGGGGGCAAGCTCCATACCATTATCTGCAACACCGAGGAGGAGCTTATCACGGCTACCAGAGATGCTGACGCCATAATGACCAGCACGGAGTGTCCACCGCCCTTTACCAGAAGGGTAATCAGCGAGCTCAGCCGGTGTAAGGTAATTCACAATATCGGCGCCGGCTATGAGAAGCTGGACGTTCCGGCCGCCACCGACTACGGCATCTGCGTCTCCTTTGCCGGAGACTACTGCGCCGAGGAAGTCGCGGAGCACACCTTAGCGCTCCTTCTTGCCTGCGCCAGAAGGGTCGTCCGCCTCGACAGGGCCGTAAGGAAGGGCCACTGGGGCATGTCGGCCAAGCGGGAAATGCCGGAGATATGGTCGCCCATGTTCCGCATAAAGGGACAGACCCTGGGCATAATCGGCTTCGGCAGGGTGGGACGCCTGGTTGCGTCCAAAGCCGGGGGCTTCGGCTTGAGGATTATCGCCTTCGACCCTTATGTACCCCCGGAGACGTTCTGGGAGCTGGGTGTGGAACCGGTAACGCTTGACGACCTGCTCAGCGAGTCCGATTTCGTCTCGGTTAATGCTGCCCTGAGCGAGGAGAACCGGCACCTGCTGGGTATGGCACAGTTCCAAAAGATGAAGCCGAGCGCCTATTTCATCAATTGCGCCCGCGCTGAGTTTGCCGACGAGCAGGCTCTATGTACTGCTCTGGCTAACGGCGACATCGCCGGTGCCGGGCTGGATCTGGTAGCCGGGGAAGCAGTCACGCTAGACCACCCACTACTCAAACTGGAAAACGTGGTTCTGACCGCCCACTCCGCCTGGTATTCGGAAACAGCTATCGCCGAGATGAAGCGCAGGGTCTACGAAAACATCGGGCGGGTCTTTCGGGGAGAATGGCCCACGCTGTTTATCAACCCTGAGGTCAAGGAGAAATTCCTGGCGAGGTGGGGGAAGTCATAGTCTCGCCGAGAGGGTAGTCAGGTGAGTAATATCGAAGTCGTGGGGCTGGGAGCACTCAATATCGACCGTGTCTACCACGTGGAGCGCCTTCTGGCCGACGGTGAGGCGGTCGTAGACGAAGCCGGGTCGTTTCCCGGCGGCTCGGCGGCTAACACCATCTACGGCCTGGCCCGGCTGGGCTTAAGTACCGGATTTACGGGCATGGTCGGTGACGATGCCGAAGGCAGGATACTGATTAGTGACTTCGCTAAGGCCGGCGTCGATACCAGCCGCATCAGGGCTACCTCTCAGGCAAAAACCGGCTCGGTACTATGCCTCAGCGACAGGCGGGGTCGGCGCTCCCTCTATGTCACCCCCGGCGCCAACAATCTGCTGGCGATGGATGATTTGGACATGGCCTACCTCAACCGGGCGGGGCTGCTCCATCTCTCCTCGTTTGCCGGTGAGGGGCAGCTCGAGCTAAGCCTGGCGGTGGCGAGCACCCTGGGCCCGTCAACCAGGCTCAGCTTTGCCCCCGGCGCCCTGTACTCCCGAAAGGGGCTCAAGGCCCTCCGCCCCATCATAGGGCGGACACACGTTCTCTTTACCAACCGGGATGAGATAGACGAGCTTACCGGGGAGGGTGCGGTGGACGGCGCCAGAAGCTGCCTGGAGCAGGGCTGTAAGGTGGTAGCTGTTACCCTGGGCCAGGGAGCGAGGCTAAAGCTGGGTAACGGTGCCGCTAGTAGAATAGTAACCGCAGTCTGTTATATCAGGGATGCCGGGAGCGAATATATCATCCCTGCCGGTGAACAAGACCGGGAGTCCGAAGCTGATACCACGGGCGCCGGCGACGGCTTTGCCGCCGGCTTTCTCTACGGCCTGCTTAGCGGCAAAGGACTTGACGAGTGCGGGCGTCTCGGTAACGCTGTCGCCCGCTGCTCACTCAGCCAGGCCGGGGCAAGGCAGGGACTTCCCGACCCGAGTCAACTGGCGCAGCGCTATCAGGAGCTATATCCGGGGCCAGGGTAGCTACTTCTTTCCTTTTTCTTTGTCTTTGTCTTTTTCTTCCGCCGTCTTACCGATGACCTCATCGACGAGACCATACTCTACTGCCTGCTCCGGGGTAAGGTAGAAGTCGCGGTCGGTGTCGTGGGTTACCTTTTCCTCAGTCTGCCCGGTATGCTTTATCAGAATATTGCGCAGCAGCGCCTGAAGGCGCATGATTTCACGGGCCGCAATCTCAATATCAGCAGCCTGTCCCTGGGCGCCACCGACCGCCTGGTGCAGGTGAATGGTGGCGTTGGGCAGGGCATAGCGCTTACCCTTGGCTCCAGCACAGAGAAGCACCGTGCCCATGCTGGCCGCCATGCCGACGCAGATGGTGGATACGTCGGGGCGTATCAGCTGCATGGTATCGTAGATGGCTAAGCCGGCGCTGATAATGCCGCCGGGGCAGTTAATGTAAATGCTTATGTCCTTGTCCGGGTCTTCCCGTTCCAGATAGAGAAGCTGAGCAATGACCACGTTAGCCACCTGGTCGTTAATCGGCATTCCCAGCATGATAATACGCTCTTTCAGCAAGAGCGAATAGATATCAAAGGCGCGTTCTCCTCTCGCCCCGCTCTCAATCACCATAGGAATAACACTGGCTGGTTGGATATTCATTTGGCTGCCTCCTTCTGTGTTGTCTCCGAGTCTGTATCTTGGGTTCTGGCTATCTCGACGAGACGCTGGACGGTCTTCCGCCTGACCAAAAGATGCTCGATTGACTGGCGCGACTGGGGAGTACTCATTAGCTTTGTGAACTCTTCTCTTCTGTTCTCAGGGACGCCGCCTGCCATGTCCTCAATCTCACCATCTATCTCGGCGTCGCTGGCCTCAATCTCCTCCTCCTGCGCCACCTTATCCAGCACCAGCGAGCGCATAACCCGCTGCGTGGCCGGAGGGCGTAGCTCTTCTTTTAGCTCCTCCTCGGTCTTATTGATGCTGGCTAGATACTCCTCCAGGCCCTGACCGCTCTCCCGCCATTGCCTCAGCCGCTGGTCAAGGAGCCGGCTAGTCTCCATATCCACGAGGAAGGGAGGGAACTCCACCTCCGCCAGGCCGACCACGGCCTCGATAACCTTCTCCTCAAAGTCTAACCTGGCCCTCTCTTCAGCCCTCAGCCTCAGGTTATCAGCGACCTCTCGGCGCAGGGACGTCATGGTCTCAAACTTGGGGTCGATTCCCCGGGCGAATTCATCATCCAGCTCGGGGAGCCGCTCCTGTTTTACCTCGCTGAGTGCTACCTTGAAGTGAGCCTCCTTACCGGCTAGCTCCTTGTCAGGGTAATCCGTTGGAATCTGGAGACTGAATTCCCTGGCGCCATCCCGTTCCATGCCGACCAGCTGCTCGGCAAAACCGGGTAGCGGGGCGGGGTAATCTTTGAGAACCTGATACTGAACCCCCTTCTGGTTGATGAAGGTCTTTCCCCTAGCGGTGCTCTCGACATCAAAAACCGCCAGGTCACCGAAGCCGACTTCACGCTCTACCGGCTCCCAGCTAGCCTGCTGGTGACGCAGCCGGTCAATTACCGAGTCAACCTCGCCTTCGGTGGAGGCTGCCGGCTGCGGGGTTAATCGCAGGCTAGCGTAGTCACCGGGCTTGACGGTGGGCGGCAGGGGCACGGTGGCTTTGAATACCAGGGGCTCGGTCTGAGTTATCTCGATATCGGCACGGGCGAAAGCCTCAATCTCCTGCTCCTTTAGGGCATCTTCATAGGCCCGGGGAATCAGGGTATTCAGGGCGTCTTCGAGGAGGCTTTCCCGGCCGATATGGCGCTCCAGCATAACCCGCGGCGCCTTCCCCTTGCGAAAGCCGGGCACATTTGTCTTCTTGACCAGGCGCTGGTAAGCCTCTTCCAGAGAGTCTTCTACCTCCGCCGGCTCCATCTCAACGGTGAGAAACGCCTGGCTACCTTCTATCTTATCCTTGGTTACCTTCACTCTTCCTCCCTGATACACAGGTGCAGTTCCTTGAGCTGCGCCTCGCTAACCGGTGACGGCGCCCTGAAGGTCAAATCAGTAGCCTCCTGCGTCTTGGGGAAGGCAATGACCTCCCGGATGGTCGTCTCTCGGGCAAGCAGCATCACCAGGCGGTCAATACCGATGGCGATACCTCCGTGGGGCGGGGCACCGTAATCAAAGGCCTCCAGCATATGTCCGAAAAGCTCGCTAATCTCGGCGTCGCTGTAGCCCATCAAGCCGAATACCTTTCTCTGAAGCTCGCTGGTGTGAATCCGGATGCTGCCGCCGCCAATCTCGTAGCCGTTACAGATAATATCATAGTGACGGCCCCTTACCTTCTCCGGGGCCGTATCGAGCAGGGGTATATCCTCGTCCTGAGGCGCCGTAAAGGGGTGGTGCTCCGCCTCCCAGCGCCCCGACTTCTCATTCCACCCCAGCAGGGGAAAACCGGTAATAAAGGCAAAGGCGAGCAGGTCGGGGTCGGCCAGCCCAAGCCGCAGCCCCACTTCCTGCCTCAGCGCGCCTAGAACGTTACTGACTACCCGGGACTGGCCGGCAATGATGAGGAGCAGGTCTCCCGGGTCTGCCTCCAGACGGCGAGCCATTTCCCTAACCTGCTCCAGGGTGAGGAACTTGGCGGCTACCGATTTTACCTCTTTCATACCTAGCGCGCTCAGGCTACCCGCCCCGGCATCAAGGGAGATACTTACCAGGCCCCCAGCCCCAAGACCCTTAGCCAGTTTGTTTAGCTCGTCGAGCTGGCCCCGCGTGTAGCCGGCACAGCCGGGAGCCGGGATGCCCTTTACCCTGCCTCCTTCGGCGATAACCGACTGAAAGATGGCAAACTCGGAGCCGGCGGCGATATCGGTCAGGTCTTTTATCTCCAGGCCAAAGCGCATATCAGGCTTATCGCTGCCGTAGCGCTCTATCGCCTCGGCGTAGCTCAGGCGGGGAAAGGGTTTTATCAGGCGCCGCTCGGGCTTGGTCGTCTCCACCAGGGAGGTAAAGAGCCCCTCGACGAGGCTAATGACGTCCTCCTCCTGAGCAAAGCTCATCTCCAGGTCGAGCTGGGTAAATTCGGGCTGTCGGTCAGCGCGGGTGTCTTCATCGCGGAAGCACCGGGCTATCTGGAAATACTTCTCCAGGCCGGCCACCATAAGCAGTTGCTTGAGCTGCTGCGGCGATTGCGGTAAGGCGTAAAACTTACCGGCATGAATCCGGCTGGGCACCAGGTAGTCCCGGGCCCCCTCGGGGGTGCTCTTGATTAAGATGGGCGTTTCCACCTCTATAAAGCCCTTCCCGTCCAGGAAGTCGCGAATGAACTTTATCACCCGGTGACGAAGCCGGAGGTTCTCCTTCATGCGCGGTCGGCGCAGGTCGAGGTAGCGGTATCTGAGGCGGAGGCTTTCCTCCACCTCGGTCTCTTCGTTAATATAAAAGGGCGGCGTCTTTGACGGGTTGAGAAGCTCGGCACTCTGGGCAATAACCTCAATCTCACCGCTGGCCAGTTTGAGGTTCTCAGTTCCCTTGGGGCGGGGGGTAACCTTACCCTTAACCCGGACGACATACTCGCTACGTAGCTCGCTGCCGACCCGGTGACACGGCTCGGATACCTCAGGGTTAAATACCACCTGAACGATGCCTTCCCGGTCGCGCAGGTCAATGAATATCAGCCCGCCGTGGTCACGGCGCCGGTCCACCCAGCCAGCCAGTGT
>DUEB01000049.1 GCA_011176655.1 Dehalococcoidia bacterium
AAGGTGCCCCCGCTCTCCTTCGAGGGGATTCACACCGCCTGCATCGCCGGCGCTAACGGCAACGGTAAGTCAACCCTGGTTGACGCCATGACCTGGGCGCTGTGGGGGAAAGCCCGGGCCAAGAGCGATGACGACCTCATTCACCTCGGCGAGACGGAGATGGAGGTGGAGTTTGACTTCGCCGTTGGCGCGCAACCCTATCGCATCCTGCGTAAGCACGCCAAACCCAGGCGGGGCGGCCGGCAGGGAAAGACCATCCTGGAGTTCCAGATAGCCAGCGACGGCGGCTTTCGTCCCCTCACCGGCAGCAGTATCACCCAGACCCAGCAGAAAATCGTAGAGACCCTGCACATGGACTACACTACCTTCGTTAACAGCGCCCTGCTCCTTCAGGGCCGCGCCGACGAGTTCACCATCAAGCGCCCTGTCGAGCGCAAGCAGGTGCTGGCGGATATCCTGGGGCTCTACCTCTACGACAAGCTGGAAGAAGAGGCTAAAGAGCGGGCTAAAGAGCAGGAGACGGCTAAAGCACAGCTTGAGAGTGCCCTCCAGGATATAGACCAGGAACTGAGCCAGAAACCGAGCTACCAAGCCGAATATGAAGCCGGGCAGAGCCAGCTCTCGGCGGTAGAAAAGGAAGCCACCGAGCAGGAAGCCAGGCTCCACAGCCTGCGTCAGGAAAAGGAAGCCCTGGAGCATAAGAAGGCTGAACTTACTCAGCTTGAGGAACGCCTCGCCAGGACAAAGCTAGACCTTGCGCGCTGGGATGACTCAGCCAAACAGCACCAGTTGAGGCTCAGAGAGTATCAGGCGCTCATCGCCCAGCGCCCAACGATAGACGAAGGCTACTCCCGGCTCAGCCAGGCCAAGAAACTAAATAGCGAACTCGACCAGAGGCTGAGGCTGGTTAACACCCTGAGCGAGCGTAAACACAGGCTGGAAATGACCATCACCCAGGCGGGACAGGCGCTGGTTCGGGAGCACGCCGTGGTGCAGAGCCAGATTGGGGAGCTGGAGGCCGTCTCCCAGAAACTGCCCTCGCTCAAGCAGGAGCTACAGAAGGTAAGGGCGCAGCTAGGGGAGCTGGCCGAGCCAGAGGCGAGACTGGCTAGAGAGAAACAGGCCAGCCAGGAACTGAGGGACCAGCTAAACCGCCTGGAATCCTCCAGCGCGCAACTGGAACGAGACATAAAGGAACTGGAGGAAAAGCTTAGCCTGCTGCGAACCCCGAAGGGCACCAAATGCCCGCTCTGCGAGACCGAGCTTGAGGCAGACGGTATAAAGGTCATTGAAACTAAGTATACCGCCGAGAGACAGCGTAAGCTTGAATCTCTGAGGCTGAACCAGGCTGAGCTAGCGCCCAAGAAGGCGGAGCTTAGCCGGCAGGAAAATGAGATAGCGCAGCTTGAGGCTAAGCTAAATCGGGATAGAGCCTCGCTCCAGGCTAAGAGCGGCGTCCTGAGCCAGGAGGTTAGCAAAGCCGGAGAGGCCGCCGCCAAGCTCAGCGAGGCAAGAAAGAGCCTGGCCAGGATTGAAGAACTGCTGGCTAGGAGAGACTTCGTCCCCGCCGAGCAGCTGGCGCTCCAGGAGCTTGAGAGCCAACTGACTAAGCTGAGCTATGACCCGGGAGAGCATGATGCGCTGCGCCAGCAGCTAGCCAGCCTGGAACAATACGAAGGCCTGAAAAGAAAACTGGAAGACGCCGAAGGGCTGCTAAGCCAGGAAAAGGAGGCCGTCGCCAGAGCCGAGGAAGCGGCTCAAGAGCTACGCCTGAGCCTTGAGGCAGAAGGACAAAAAGGTAAGTCCCTGGGGGAGGAGCTTAGCCGATTGCCCCAGGTGACTAGCGACCACACCCAGGTTGAAAACGAGCACCAAGCCCTAATGTCCCGGCAGAAGCAGGCTCAGGAGGCGCTGTGGGGGGTGAAGGCAAAGCTAGCGCGCCTCGGGGAACTGGAGATAAAAAGACGAGAGAAAGAAAAACTGCTCTCTCAGGCCTCAAAAGAGGAGAGGATATATAAAGACCTGGCTCAAGCCTTCGGTAAGAGAGGCATCCAGGCCCTGCTTATTGAAAGCGCCCTCCCCGAGATTGAGTCGGAAGCCAACGAGCTACTCTCCCGCCTCACCGACAACAGAATGCACCTCAAGATTGAGACGCAGCGGGAGACCAGGGCAGGCAACGTCGTCGAGACCCTGGATATAAAAATCTCCGACGAGCTGGGGACGAGAAACTACGAGATGTTTAGCGGGGGGGAAGCCTTCCGCATCAACTTTGCCATCCGTATCGCCCTGTCCAAGCTGCTGGCGAGGCGGGCCGGCGCTCCGCTGCCCACCCTGGTCATTGACGAAGGCTTCGGCACCCAGGACAGCACCGGCATAGAAAAGCTCAAGGAAGCCATAAACTCGATTCAGGACGACTTTAAGAAGATACTGGTTATCACCCATATTGAGGAGCTGAGAGACGCCTTCCCCACCCGCATTAATGTCGTCAAGACGGTAGACGGCTCCACCCTGGAGGTAAACTAGCCAGCCCCGGGGGCCCTCTTATAACTCAAGGGCACTGGCAATATCCTGCATCGCCTTGAGCCCCAGGTCAACAAACTCGCCGAGCTCCAGGCCGAGCTCGCCACACGATGAAATCTGCTCCCTGTCCACCGCAGCCGCAAACCTGTTTTCCTTAAACCTCTTGAGTACCGATTTAGCGGTGAGACCAGCCAGCTTCTTATCCGGTCTCACCAGAGCCGCCGCCGTAATCAGCCCGGTCAAGGGGTCGGCACAGAAGAGAGCCTTGTCCAGGCGGCTGTCACAGGTAACGCCGTGGGCTTGATTGTGACACAGAATAGCGTGAGACATAGCCTCACTCGCCCCCAGCTCCTGAGCCAGGTCGGCACCCAGCTTGCTGTGGGCCTTCATGTCCCCCTCGGTGAGCTCAACATCGATGTCGTGCAGGAGACCGGTAAGCCCCCACTCCTCCTCGTCCTCACCCAGGCGCTGGGCCAGGGCCCGCATCACTGCCTCAGCCGCCAGCATGTGCTTCACCAGGTTCTGGTTCCCCACATTCTCCCTGATGGAATTAAGCGCCTCTTTCCTGTCCATTCATGACTCCTCACGTAACCTCACCCAGCCCCACCTACTATTGTATCACAATAGAGCTAGACAGTCAGCGGGTTAAGGCATACCCCATATCTTCAGCCAGCACCCGGCTCAGATACTGCCCTGTGGCTGAGGAATCCTCCCGACTTATTTCCTCAGGCGTGCCGGTAGCAATGACACAGCCACCACGGTCACCAGCCCCCGGCCCCAGGTCAATAATATAATCGGCACTCTTAATCACGTCAAGGTGGTGCTCAATAACGATTACCGTATTACCGCCGTCGACCAGGCGCTGCAGCACCATGAGCAGTGCCGCCACGTCATCAAAGGCAAGACCGGTGGTCGGCTCGTCAAGGATATAGAGCGTGCGCCCCGTAGACCGCCGCGACAGCTCGGTAGCCAGCTTCACCCGCTGCGCCTCACCCCCGGAGAGGGTCGGGGCCGGCTGCCCCAGGCGAATGTAGCCCAGACCGACGTCACGCAGGGTCTCCAGCTTATGCCTCACCTTGGGGAAGTGCTCGAAGAAGCCAAGCGCCGACTCCACCGTCATATCCAGCACCTCAGCGATGTTCTTCCCCTTAAATCTGACCTCCAGAGCCTCACGGTTGTAGCGCTTTCCGCGGCACACCTCGCAGGGGACGGTCACGTCGGGCAGGAACTGCATCTCAATCTGGGTAAAGCCCTCGCCGCGACAGGCCTCACAGCGCCCGCCCTTAACATTAAAGGAGAACCGCCCCGGGGCATAACCCCTCATCCTGGCTTCGGGAACGGTGGCAAAAAGCTCGCGAATCGGGGTAAAGGTGCCGGTGTAGGTAGCCGGATTACTGCGCGGGGTGCGCCCGATTGGCGACTGGTCAATATTGATTACCTTATCAATATGCTCCACCCCGAGGATAGTGTCACAGTCACCGGCCCGGTCTCTTGATCTGTAGAGAAGACGGGCCAGATTGCGGTACAGGACCTCATCAATCAGGGTGCTCTTACCACTGCCCGAGACCCCGGTGATACCGACGAAGCAGCCCAGGGGGATGTGGACATCGATATTCTTCAGGTTGTTCTGCCGCGCCCCCTTGACTACGAGCTCGGCACCGGAACCGGGACGACGCCTGGCGGGCAGGGGAATCTGCTTTGCCCCGCTGAGATACTGACCGGTGATTGAGCCCTTCGAGCCCATGATATCAGCCAGGGTGCCGGTAGCCACGACCCTCCCGCCGTGCTCTCCCGCCCCGGGCCCCATATCGATAATATGGTCGGCGGCGCGCATCATCGCCTCGTCATGCTCCACCACCAGTATGGTATTGCCCAGGTCGCGGAGCCGTTTCAGGGTCTCAATCAAACGATAGTCATCGGCAGGGTGCAGACCAACCGTCGGCTCATCACAGATATAAAGCACACCCATCAGCCCGCTGCCTATCTGGGTGGCCAGGCGAATCCGCTGCGCCTCGCCGCCGGAGAGGGTAGCCGAAGGACGGTCTAAAGTAAGATAGTCCAGGCCCACATCCTCAAGGAAGCCCAACCGGGCCCCAATCTCCTTGAGGACTTGACGGGCAATCACCCGCTCACGCTCACTGAGTATCGACTCCTCACCCCTGAGAGCCGCCACCCAGGCTACGGCCCGGGTAACCGACATGGAGCTAACCTCGATAATGTCCTTATCACCAATGGTTATCGCCAGGGACTCCGGTTTAAGGCGCTTCCCCTGACAGGCCGGACACTCCCGGAACACCATGTAGCGTTCCAGCATCCGCCGGGAATTCTCCGACTCCGTATCCCGATAGAGCCTCTCCAGCCGCGGGATGACGCCCTCATAGCCGGTAAAATACTGTTTCACCCGACCAAAGCGGCGGTAGCTTACCAGCTCCCCCTGCCCGCCATAAAGCACCAGATTAAGCTGCTCTGGGGTCAAATCCCGCACCGGGGTATCAAGCGAAAAGCCGTAGCGTCTTCCCAGGTCGTGAAGCTGCTCCAGATACCAGAACCCCGACTGGTAGGGACGAATGGCCCCGGCGGCGATGGACAGGCCTTTATCGGGAATAATCAGGTCGGGGTCAAGCTCCTGCTTGAAGCCCAACCCGCTACAGGTAGGGCAGGCGCCGTGGGGGCTGTTAAAGCTAAAGGTGCGGGGGGCAATCTCACCCAGGCTGATGCCACAGTGCACGCAGGCAAAGTGCTCCGAGAAGAGCAGCTCCTCGCCGCTAACGATGGACACCAGAACCACCCCGGCCCCCAGCTTGAGCGCCGTTTCCACGGAATCGGCGATACGGCTCTGGCTGCCGCTCTGCCCGATTACCAGCCGGTCAACTACCGCCTCAATCGAGTGCTTCTTATTCTTATCCAGTTGAAACTCGGTAGATAGGTCTGTGACCTGGCCGTCAACCCGAACCCTCGCGTAACCCGCCTTACGCAGGTCGTCGAACACCGCCTGATACTCACCCTTGCGGTCTTTAACCAGGGGGGCTAAAATCATGGTCCGGCTGCCGGAAGGGAGCGCCTGCACGGCATCAACAATCTGCTGCACGGTCTGCATGGCAATCTCGCGCCCGCAACTGGGGCAATGGGGATGCCCCACCCGGGCAAAAAGCAACCTCAGGTAGTCATAAATCTCGGTTACCGTGCCCATTGTCGAGCGCGGGTTGCGGCTGGGCCCCTTCTGGTCAATAGAGATGGCCGGGCTTAAGCCCTCGATATAATCAACCTCGGGCTTCTCCATGCGGCCCAGGAACTGGCGGGCATAAGCCGAGAGCGATTCTACATAGCGGCGCTGCCCCTCAGCGTAGATGGTATCAAAAGCCAGCGAACTCTTTCCCGAGCCTGAGACGCCGGTAATAACCACCAGCTTGTCCCGGGGAATAGTGACATCTATATTCTTGAGATTATGCTCCCGTGCTCCCCTGACAATTATGGAATCCAGCGGCATATTCCCCTCCCGAGGCGACAATTTTATTGTAGCACCAGACTCAAAAACAAAACAACAAAAGCCATCCGTTGACACAAAGAAGGCTTTGCAGTAACATAGCAGCGAACCATCAACAGGCAAGCCCAATCCAGAAACCAGACGGGAGAGTATAGCTATGGAAAACTATGAGATTAGAGTGCCGGGAAAGGTCCGTTTCGGCGCCGGCTGCACCGAAACCATGGGGGAAGAAGCCACCAAAATAGGCGCTAGGCGAGCACTAATGGTTACCGACCCCGGGGTCTACCAGACGGGGATCACCGAGCCGGTGAAGGAAACCCTGACCAGAGCCGGTATCACGGTCGATGTCTTCTCCGAAGCGGAGCCGGAACCCACCTACTCAAAGCTGAATGCTACCGCCAAGGAGCTGGGCAAGAATAACTATGACCTGATGGTGGCCGTTGGTGGCGGCTCAAGCATCGACACCGCCAAGGGGCTCTCCGTCCTCTTCGCTCACGGCGGCATCGGTCAGGACTACGGCGGCACGGAAAAGGTTCCCGGACCCGGCGTCCCGCTCTTCGCCTGCCCCACCACGGCCGGAACCGGAAGCGAGGTCACCAATATCGCCGTCTTTGACGACCGGGAGCGCGGTTTCAAGGAAGGCATCGTAAGCAACTACCTCCTCGCCCGCATCGCCTTCGTCGACCCCACCCTGACCTACGGCTGCCCGGCCAAGGTGACCGCCGCCTCAGGCATGGATGCTCTCATCCACGCCATCGAGGGCTATACCGGCAACAAGGCGACCACCTTCAGCGATGCTATGGCTCTTGAGGCAATGCGGCTCATTGTGGGCAGCCTGAGGCGGGCCGTCAAGAACGGCTCGGATAAGGAAGCCCGCAACCAGATGTCGGAAGGCGCCCTCTTCGGTGGCATGGCTTTTATGAACTCCGGTGTTACTGCCGTCCATGCCCTCGCCTTCCCCCTCGGCTCACAATTCCACGTGCCCCACGGCATGGCTAACGCCATTCTGCTACCCTACGTTATGGAGTGTAACCTGTCTGCCAATCTCTCGAGGTTCGCTACGGTAGCCAAGATGCTCGGGGTGGCCACCGAAGGCCTCTCCGACCAGGAGGCCGCCGAGAAGGGCCT
>DUEB01000005.1 GCA_011176655.1 Dehalococcoidia bacterium
CTATGCCACAGAAACAGACCAGGTCTTTGCCTGCGGGCCAGCAGCGATGTACCGCGACATGGCCAGGATGCCGGAACTAAAAGGCAAGCCAGTCCAGGTCTCCCTGGAGATGCGCATGGGCTGCGGGCTGGGAGCCTGCTATGCCTGCACGGTGAGGACAAAAACGGGGCTGAGGCAGGTCTGTAAGGACGGGCCGGTCTTTAACCTGGACGATATCATCTGGGACGAACTGGATTTGAGCATCTGAGAAAGGGAGGCAAGGCTATGATCGTTACCAAGAAAATCAGCCTCAGCACCAGAGGCGAGTGCGATATTATTGACATTACCCCTCAAGTAGCGGAACAGGTCTCTCAATCGGGGATAGATAGCGGCGTGGTCACTATCTTTGTCGCCGGCTCGACGGCCGGGGTGACCACCATCGAGTTTGAGCCCGGACTAATCAGTGACCTTGAGGGTATGTGGCAGCGAATCGCCCCCAAGGGAATCCCCTATGACCACGACCGCCGCTGGGGCGACGGCAACGGCTATGCCCACGTGCGGGCGTCACTGCTCGGGGCTTCACTAGTGGTTCCCGTAAGCAGCAAAAAGCTGACCCTGGGCACCTGGCAACAGATTGTGCTGGTGGATTTCGATAACCGCCCCCGCTCGCGGGAGGTCAACCTGCAGATTATGGGGGACTAGTCTATCTCCCCTGAAGTAGCGTGAAAAACTCAGCCCTGGTCTCCGGTCGGGAGCGGAAAATACCCTTAAGCGCCGAGGTAACAATGGCGCTGCCCGGTTTCTTGATACCGCGCATAATCATGCACAGGTGCTCCGCCTGAACCACCACCGCCACGCCGTCAGGCTTGATACCCTCGACGATGGCATTAGCAATCTGAGTGGTCATCCTCTCCTGAATCTGGGGGCGCTTGGCCACGATTTCCACCACCCGAGCCAGCTTGCTAGCACCGACCACGCGGCCCTTACTATTGGGAATGTAGCCGATATGAGCCACCCCATAAAAGGGCAGCAGGTGATGCTCGCACATGGAATAAAAGGGGATGTCCTTGACCAGCACCATCTCACGATGCCCCTCTTCAAAGCTGACCGAGAGCTCCTCCTTGGGGTCCTTACCCAGCCCCATAAAGAGCTCGGCATACATCTCGGCAACCCGGTTCGGGGTATCGAGCAGCCCCTCCCGACCGGGGTTCTCCCCGATAGCCTTGATAATCGAGGTTACCGCCTCCCTAATCTTAGCCTCGTCAAACATCTCGCCTCCTTTAGCCCCAGCCCAGCGCCCGCTCCACAGCCCCCAGGTCAGCCGGAAGCTCCTCCAGAGAGCCCTCCGCACCACTCATGGCCGTATCCGGGTCTTTAAGACCGCTGCCGGTTACCACACAGACCAACCGGCTTTGCGAGAAGTCCATCCCCCGGCGGCTAAGCTTGAGTAAGCCGGCTAGAGATGCCGCCGAAGCCGGCTCACCGAAGATACCTCCCTTAGCCGCCATCAGCCGGTAAGCCGCTAATATCTCCTCATCGCTCACCATATCAATCACGCCCCCGGACTCATCGCGCGCCGCCACCGCCTTCTGCCAGCTGGCGGGGTTACCGATTCGTATCGCCGTGGCTATAGTCTGCGGCTCCTTAACGGGATAGCCGCGCACAATGGGCGCCGCCCCCTCAGCCTGAAACCCCATCATCCTGGGTCTTATTTGCGCCTTACCCATCTCAGCATACTCGGTAAAGCCCTTCCAGTAGGCGGTAATGTTGCCGGCGTTACCCACCGGGATAAAGAGGTAGTCCGGAGCCTCCCCCAACACGTCAACGATTTCAAAAGCGGCCGTTTTCTGGCCCTCGATGCGGTTGGGGTTAATTGAGTTTACCAGGGTAACCGGGTGCTTCTCGGTCAGGCTCCTCACGATATCCAGAGCCTGGTCAAAATTACCTTTAATAGCCATAATCTTAGCCCCGTAGATAACAGCCTGCGCCAGCTTACCCAGGGTGATTTTACCCTGGGGCACCACGATAATAGCCGTCAGCCCCAGGCAGGCGGCGTAGGCCGCCGCCGAGGCGCTGGTATTCCCGGTGGAAGCGCACATTATCGCCCGGCTGCCGGCCTCCACGGCTTTAGCCACCGCCACCACCATCCCCCGGTCCTTAAAGGAACCGGTCGGCTGACACCCCTCCAGCTTGAAATAGAGCTCCCCGCAGCCAGTCTCCTTCTCCAGGGCGGGACACCTGACCAGCGGGGTATCCCCCTCCCCCAGCGAGAATAGCGGCGTCTCCGGCGTGACCGGAAGCAAGTCTCTATACCTGGCTAAAACTCCCTGTTTCATAACTACTCACGACCGAGCCAGAAGGCCGAGCCCTTTTGCCGATTATCAGGCTTCAACCCGAATGAAATTACCTATCTCCTTAACCACCGTAAGCTTACCGAGCTCGCTGAGTGCTGACTGCATGTTCTTTTCCTGAGCGCTGTGGGTGATAACAACAATCTCCGCCGTCTCGGCTACCGGGTCAGCCAGCTCCTGAATGGCGGAGGAGATGCTAATCTGGTGCTCCCCCAGAACGCGGGCAATCTGAGCCAGAACCCCGGGGCGGTCGGCGATATTGAGCCGGAGATAGTAGCGGGTGATAACATCCGACATCGGCTTAATCACCCGAGCCGGCCCCAGCCGCCACCCACTCCCAGCCACCACCCCGAGACGGATTTCCCGCGCGCTGGCGACAATATCGGCAACCACGGCGCTGCTGGTCGGCAGCGGCCCGGCCCCCTGACCGAAGAAAAGCACCTTATCCACCAGGTCGCCCTCAACCAGAACGGCATTGTAAACGCCGTCAACCTTAGCCAGCAGGGAATCCTCGGGCAGGAAGACCGGATGCACCCTGACCTCAATCTCCCGGTCATTATCCTTGGCGATGGCCAGCAGCTTAATAGCAAAGCCCAGCTCCTGGGCGTACTGAAAATCACGACTGGTTAGCTTCGAGATGCCCTCGCGATAGATATCATCGGGGCTGACCTCGGTATGGAAGGCAAGCGAAGCCAGAATCGCCAGCTTGTAGGTAGAGTCTATCCCCTCGACGTCGTTTTCCGGGTTGGGTTCGGCATAGCCCAGCTCCTGAGCTCTAGCCAGCGCACTAGAGAAGTCCACCCCCTCCCGCTCCATCCGGGTCAGGATATAATTCGTGGTCCCGTTGATGATGGCATAAATCCCGCCTATCTTGTTCGCCACCAGGTCATACTGGAAACGCGAAATTAAGGGGATGCCCCCGCCAACACTGGCCTCGTAACGGAGCCCGACCCCCTGCCGCCCCGCCAGCTTCATCAGCTCGGCGCCGTGCTTGGCGATAAGCTCCTTGTTAGAGGTGACGGCATGCCTGCCGCTAGCCAGCGCCCTGGTGAGATACTCAAGGGCCGGGCTGACACCACCGATAGCTTCCACGACGATATCTATCTCCGGCTCGGCAAAGAACTCTTCAATATCGGTAGTAAAAAGCCCTCTAGCCATCTTCTGTGCCCAGGGTCGGGCTAAGTCCTGAGGCAAGACCTTAACCTTGCGCAGCACCAGGGGACAACCGGCCTGCTCCGCCAGGGCCTCCGCCTTGGCGCTCAGCACGCTAGCCACCTGCCCCCCGATTACCCCCAGCCCCATTAAGCCAATCCCGATACTCTTTTTACTCACCGCCGTAAGACTCCTCTTTTCGTTTTAGCCGCCCAACGCCTTCTCCAGCGCCCACGCCTTTTGCGCACTACTCAGATAGCTCTCGAACTTATTATTCGGGTCATCCCACAGTGAATTAATCCAATCATCCAGAACCTCAGCCTTCAAAAACTCCCTATCGTCATCTGAAATCTGCCGGCTCTCTTCCTCAGCCACGACCTTGACCAGCCAATAGCCGCCTGTGGTCGCCGCGGTATCGTCCCTCACCGGCTCACTCAAGGTTCCTACCTCAGAATTTAGTATGAAGTCCTCAAGAACGGGCTCAATATCGTCCGGGCCAAGCCAGTCCAAATCACCCCCGTCTTCTCTGGAGGCCTCGTGCTGAGAGTATTCCTCAGCCAGAGTGGCGAAATCTTCGCCCTCCTCCAGCCGAGCCCTTATCTCCTGCGCTTCCTCTTCACTGCACAGGAGTATCACCCGGACATGAAACAACTCGCCACTCGCATCCTCGTCCTTCTCCAGCACCTCTGCCAGCCAGTAGCCGCCTTCCTTGACTCGTTCCTCATCATAGAGCGGCTGGCTCAAGGTACCGGCTTCGACGGAGAAGGCATAGTCCTCAACAACGGAAAGACCAAACCGTTCCGAGAGAATGCCAACGGGATGCCAGTCAAAATCGCCTTCCCCCTCCGGGGAGAGCTTCTCCAGAGAGAGTTCGCTGGCTAAGGTGGCAAAATCCTCACCCTCCACCAGCCTCGCCCGGGTGCTTACTGCCTGGCTCTCACTCTCCAGGAACATGGCCATAATATGCCTCTGCTCGCTGGACTCTGGTATCTCATACTCAAAGTGCTCATCCAGCAGTCGCTGGACTAATAAATCGTGCCGCACCAGCTCCCGGTAGTCCTGACTTAGCGACGGGTCACCCTCTTTAAACACCTCAGTAACCTCAGCGTCGCTAACCGCGATGCCCAGGCCTACCGCCGCCTGCCTCATCAGCTCAGTCTGCTGAATAAACCTCTCCACCTGGTCCGGCAGGCCCTGCAGATAATAGGATGATTGCTCCGGCCCGTATATCTGCTCGTAGACCCCACCCTGAGCCCTGAGAATATCCACGTAATATCCCATAGTGAAATCAGTATCGTTAACGCTAATCACCGTTTCCCGCATCGGGAGGTACTCGTTTTTATACCAGCCACCACCGAGGATGCCGCCCACGACCGAGATAACAGCTATCCCGATGATAAGAAACAGGCGCTGCCTCCTTTTTTGCTGCTGCTGATGGCTGAGCTGATGCCTGGTAGGCTCACGTCTATGCTGTTCATGCTGCTTTCGCCGCTTCTTCTTTGTCAAGCCTAAGACCTCCTCCGCAAAGCTGTCTCAAGGTTACACCCGAGGCGGAAAACCCGAGTCCTGGGTCTGATACCCGTGATTGCCACCAAAAATAATCCCCTCAATTATAGCCAAAAAATGACCAATAACCAAGTAGGCCACGAAAATTGCTCAAAGCCTCAGCCCGATAAGGAAACCGTGTCCTGCCTCTTGAGAACGGCATCGCCGACACTGGCACCGAGCAGCCGGGCGACTACCGGGCACTTAACCCTGAGGAAAAAGAAGATATTCTTCCCTTCCCCGCCTTATTTCTTATCGCGCCTCAGGAAAATGTCCAGACTCCTCACCCTGCCCACCCCCTTGAGGGACGAGGCCATAGCCAGCAGGACATTGGTCACGAACTCCTTAGGGAAGGTGCTCAGCGAGAGCGAGGCACTATTCACGTAGACAGAGAGACGCTCCCGCTGGGGCTTAATGAAACCGGTCTCTAAAAGGTCGGCTAGAGCCTTGATGTCGGCAAAGCCGAACTGCCTGGCTTTGGTTGCCACGGGCTCATCGGTGACCACAGCCACCAGCTTCCTGATACCACTGAGCAGCGGGCCGACCTCACGGCGGTGAACTTCTATCTTGGGGGCATCGCCCTGCTTAAAACCCTCGGCGAGGATAAGGTCACAGTCCTCACCCAGGATACGGGCTATGTCATCAAGTGTCATCCCCGACGCCACCGGCCTGATGAGCACCATCTTATCTTCAGAACTGGCCACAGCCGCCACGCTCCCCGCCTCAAGGTGACGACAGGTATCCTTATCCGGTTTATCAAAGCTCATACCGTGGGGGGTATGCTTGACGGTGGCTATCCGATAGCCCCGTGAGCCTAGCTCGGTAATCAGCTTCTCCACCAGGGTCGTCTTACCCGATTTTGACCGGCCAATAATGGAGACTATCGGCGGCATCGGCTAACTCCCCCTCCTGTGTGTGCGGTAAGCCTTCTTCCAGGGCTCCTTCTTAAAGGCAAGGTAATCCCTGATTGCCTCCTTCAGGGTGCTCACGGCCAGCAGAGCGCAGTGCGCATGAGCCTCAGGCAGCCCGCCCAGGGCATCCAGAACGTCCTGCTGGCTGATGCCCAGCGCTTGAGGGATGGCCTTCCCCCTGACTAACTCGGTGAGCAGGCTACCGCAGGCTACCGTGGGCCCACAGCCATCGGTGGCGAAGGTAGCCGCAACCACCGCGTTACCCTCCACCTTGAGCCACATCTCCATAGTATCCCCGCAGGGACCGGTAACCCTGCCAAACCCGTCGGCATCCTCCATCTCCCCCAGGTTTCTCGGCCTCAGGGCCTGGTCGACAACCGTCTCGCTATAGACCTCGCGCATCTCCTGTCGCATGAACTCTTCGGATGATGAAACCATATCTCCCGCTCCTGATAAACACTGCCTGTAGTTAACTACGACGCCAGCTGAGAGAGCGCCGGCGCCAGGTTCTGCACCAGGCTGGTGAGGACATCGGAGCTATAGCGCTCAATCCCGCCTTCATCGCACAGCTTAGCTAGCTCCGGGTCGATAGGCAACTGCCCCAGAAGCGGGGCATTAGCCGCCCGAGCCATCTCTTCCGCCTTGCTCTTACCGAAAATCTCGATTCGCCGGTCTATATCGGGAAGATACAGATAGCTCATATTCTCAACCACACCAAGGATAGGTTTACCCATCTTGCGAGCCATGCTCAGCGCTTTCTTGACTATCATGGCGGCTAAATCTTGCGGGGTAGAGACAATGACTATCCCGGCTACCGGGAGTGACTGCATTACGGTGAGGGAGGCATCGGAGGTTCCCGGAGGCAGGTCGACCACCAGGTAGTCCAGCCTGCCCCAGACCACATCCTCCCAGAACTGAGTGATGGCCCGGGAAATAAGCGGCCCCCGCCAGATAACGGCCTCATCCTCCTGAGGCATGAGAAGATTGAAGCTCATGACCTCAATCCCCGACCGGGAAAGCACCGGCAGGATGCCGGTGCTGCTGCCGCCAGGCCGCTCCTTTATACCGAACATCTTGGGAATACTGGGCCCGGTAATATCGGCGTCCAGAATGCCCACTTCGCTGCCCTGACGCCGGAGCGCCACGGCGATAAGGCCCGCCACCAGGGACTTGCCCACCCCCCCCTTACCACTCATCACGGCAATAACCCTCTGAATCTGGTTCAGCTCCGCCGGCTTAGGGCTGACAAAGTCTACCTGCACGCCAGCCACACCGTCCAGCTTGCCAACAACTTCTTCTGTTTTATCCCTGAGCCACTGCTGAGCGCCGTCACTAAGCGCCGACGAAGCCAGGGTGATGCTGACCTTGCCATCGGCGATACCTACCTCACGCACCAGATTCATCATCACTAGGCTGCGCTTGACACCGGGCACCAGAACCTCGCTCAGACTCTCTCTTACCTTTTCCTCAGCTATCAATGGAATCTCCTCTCAAGGACTACTACTGGGCAGCAGAACATATCTCAACCCAACCAACTATAACAGGAAGAGAGAAACTATGGCAAACCCCTTTCTAAGACCGCCAGGTAGGTGCTAAAATATTGTGTATCCAAGAGGCACCCATGAACATAAGACAGAACGTGACCCAAGTCCTAAGCGAGCTGCCACCGGGGGTAGAGCTGGTCGCCGCCGCCAAGACCCGAGAACCCTGGGAAATCCTGGAGGCCATCGAAGCCGGCGTAAGCATCGTCGGCGAAAACTACCTTCAGGAAGCGGAAAGGGCTTGTCAGGTAATCGGCGACAGAGCCAGATTGCATTTCATCGGACACCTCCAGAAGAACAAGGTAAAGAAGGCAGTCAGACTGTTCAGCATGATAGAGACCGTCGACTCCCTGGAAATAGCCGGAGAGATTGATAAAAGGTGCGCCCAAATCGGCAAGACTATGCCGGTACTGATTGAGATAAACAGCGGTCGGGAAGGGCAGAAATGGGGGGTCTTTCCGGAAAAAGCCGCCGAGCTTACGACCGAAATCTCAAAACTCCCCAACCTGGAGGTAATGGGGCTGATGACCATGGGCCCCTTTCTGGGAAACCCCGAAAACCTCAGGCCATACTTCAGGGAGACGAAGGCGCTCTTTAGGGAAATCGGAGGGCTTAATCTGCCCGGGGTTAGTATGAAGTACCTCTCCATGGGGATGACAGACTCTTACAAAGTCGCCATAGAGGAAGGAGCCAATCTGGTGCGCATAGGCACCAGAATATTCGGGGAGCGCAGTGACGCCCGGGACTAAGCGACGCAGAGTAACCTCCCTTTTGTCCCCGGGCGCTATATTAGCCTATAATGTGTTCAGGAACAACTAAGCTACGGAGGTAAGTCGTGATCTGCATGAACTTTAAAGATGTCGAGCCTATCCAGGTAAGGGAAATCAAATATGAGGGGAAGAGCCTAAAGGTCAAGGGGACAACCATAAGATGGCTCACCCACCGCGGTCTGGGTGGTGAGGAATATCAGCATAACCATGCCCTGAGACACTTCACCATCGCCCCTGAGGGTGAGGTTCCGGTACACAGTCATAAATACACCCAAATCATGTATTTGCTCAGTGGCCGGGCACTGTGCACCGCCCTCTCCCAAGATGGCAAGCGAGAAGAAAGAGAAATTGGCCCGGGTGATTTTATCTATAACTACTCTTTCGAGCCCCACGGCATGAAAAACCTGAGCACCACCGAGCCGGCCGTCTTTCTCTGCTGTATTGACTGCGTCGACGATAAGGAAAACTGCGTGCCCACCTATTAGCCGAGCCAGCCGGTATTACCACCCCCCGGCGTTGAAGGCAGTGCTAGGGCAGAGACTCCAAGCCGGCCACGATATCCGTAAGGTCGTTAAAGGGGGTATAGCTAAGGTTCTTCTCTTTACAGGCGGTGAGCAGCTCGCCGGTAGCGAAAACATGATATGCCTGGCTTGCGGGAGCGATATCGGAAAAACCGTTACCGGCATATATCACCCGATAGCCGCTTTCCCGAAACGAACCGAGATAGGACTCCTTAAACCCGTCCTCCAGCGGTTCTCCTTGGGGACCCAGATACCGGGCCTCGATGCCATCAGCACCAAAGCCGGTTCGGGCGGCAAAGACCTCAATGTTATGGGCATCGAGACCACTCAAAACGGTCTTGATGTAGAAATCGAGACCGTTACTGACGATGACAAACCTGAAGCCCCGCCGCTGGCAATAAGAAAGTAAATCCTGAAACCCGGGGCGTATCTTCGCCCTGTCTCTGACAAATCTGACCAGGGTCTCTTCATCGGCCTTAACCTCAGTGAAAGCCCGGGCATTAAACTGGGCAACCGATATTTTACCCTCTTTATACTGCGCCAGTATCCGGCGCCAGCCCCGGCCACCAAAGGCATCCAGTATCATAAAGCTGACGTCCTCCGGGGTAAGGGTGCCGTCAAAATCACATTGAAAAAGGGTCTTCACAGCTTTATCCATAACGCTTTCACTAAGACATAAGTCAACCCCGATAGCGAGATACCCTCAGGGGAAGCGACGAAACGACCGGCTGCCGCCTACATACCCTCGGCCTGAGCTTCGGTGCCCACCCGGCGCAGCCTGTCCGGACTCTCGACATGGTCGACAAACAGGACTCCATTGAGATGGTCAAGCTCATGCTCCAGCGCCTGAGCCTGAAGCCCGGTAGCTTTAATCCTGACCGGTTTCCCCCACCGGTCCCAGCCCTTAACCGTAACCGAGACCGAGCGCCTGATATCGCCCGCATAGCCGGGGACGCTGAGGCAACCCTCCACCACCTCACGCTCGCCGCTGCGCTTAACAATCTCAGGGTTAACCAGAGCAAACGGCTCCTCATCCGGTAACTGAATTACCACCACCCGCAGCGAGACGCCAATCTGAGGTGCCGCCAGCCCCACACCACCCTGCTGTTGCATGGTCGCCACCATATCGTCGATGAGCCGCCGAATCGAGCCATCCACGGTGGGCACCCGCTTAGCCTTCTGCCTCAGAACCAAATCACCCGGAAGGCAGCACATCTTCCGAACTGCCACGACTTTGACTCCCCCTATCCAGATAGCCTAATCCTGGTAATAACCCCCAGGGGCACCAGCACCGGCCGTTTGCCGGCAGCAACTCACCCAACATAATAACAGATTTAGGCTCCCTGTTCCAAAGTAGGCCACCGGAGCCGGTAACAATTGCTAAGCCTGAGAGCACCATCGGGGGTCAGGACACAAGACGAAAGCGAGAACCTGGCTTAAAGCCGGAGAGACTGGTTAAACGACACCGGGTCTCATATCCCCAGTATCTGTCGCTTCTTGGCGGCGAACTCATCCTCGGTGATGATGCCTCTATTCCTCAGTGATGCCAGCTGTTCCAGCTCTTCAACATATGAGGCGGCACGCGGTTGGGGCCTAGCGACCATTGTCCGGGCGGTAGTCATCTTCATCTCTATGGCAGCCTTTATCCCGTCGAACTCCACCTGATGCGCACCCCTAAACATCACCGTATTCTCATCACGAGCCGAATCGTGGTTCCCGGACTCGTTTCTACCGGATAACAGGAACTGGATGAAGCCGCTACCCATCGTAGTCGCCTTTTTCAATCGTATCGAGGCAATCTGTGAAAACAGTATGTCCCGGTTACCCCTGAAGCCCTGGTGCGGGAAGGTCTTCTCCTCCCTTCGCTGGATACGAACCCTATCGTCCAGGAGCAGCAGGTTGGCACTAATGCCCTCAGCCCTCATCAGGATGGGGCCCATAAACTGCCCCTTGCCCTGCACCAGCCGACGCCCCTGCTCAATCGAGGCAGAAAACTCCTCAATATACCTCTGGCTATCCTCGGGGTTAAGCTTCATGGTATCTTCCCCTAAAATATCTACTCCCGTCCCGGCAAGTCTATGCTACCGGCCCGTCTTATATATTATAACAGATTAGCCAAATCTGCCACGACACGGCTAATCCCAGGTGCCAACCCCATCTGCCCCCCAGAGCTGCCCATGCCCCGACGTCAAGATTTGCTCCCGAAAATAGGTTATGTTAATATCTTAGAGACCGGGTTAGGTCGGGGTGTAGCGCAGCCTGGTAGCGCACCTGAATGGGGTTCAGGTGGTCGCCGGTTCGAATCCGGCCACCCCGATTTTCATAGATAGTCTATGCCGTAAGGCATGAAAATAGAGCACAACCAGCCAAGGGAAAGCCTGAGCCAGCACCACATCCCTACCTAGGGATGACCCTTACAGCCCGCAAGACCGACCAGGACTGAGCGCTCGCCCTTGTTTATGTAGAGCCGGTTCTCCCCGTTACCGGCAAAGACGATATCCAGGTCGCCGTCACCATCCACATCCCCCAGAACCACACCTAGGCTACCGTCACTGTCAACGGGTAGATGAGTTGAGGTTACATCCTCAAAGACACCCGAACCATCGTTTAAATAGACCTCGTTCTGCTCATCAAAGTTGGCGAAGATGATGTCCCGGTCATGGTCGCCGTCGATATCGCCCAGGGCAACATCCAGGCTCCAGTCGTCATGGGTGGGGAGGTAGAGGGCGGTGGCATCCTGAAAAACACCCGAGCCGTCATTAAGATATAGCCTGTTTCGGCTGCGACGGTTGGCAAAGATGATATCCGGGTCGCTATCGCCGTCCAGGTCACCCATAGCAATACGCCGGCTGTTGTCATAGTCCTCCGGGAAGTGGCTCAAGGTAACATCGCTAAACAGTCCATAGCCATCATTGAGATAGAGGCGGTTCTGACCATCCTTGTTGGCAAATACGACATCCAGGTCGCTATCACCATCCACGTCGCCCATAATGAGGCCACGGGTATTACCACCGTCCCCGGGAAACTGAGACCGGGAAACATCCTGGAACACCCCGGAACCATCATTGAGATATAGCCGGTTAGAGCTCAGACGGTTGGCAAAGATGGCATCCAGGTCGCCATCGCCGTCCACATCCCCCAGCGCCACCCCCCGGCTGTCATCATCATCTTCGGGCAGACTTGTCGCGGTGACATCGCTAAATAATCCAGAACCATCGTTGAGATAGAGCTCATTCTGGTAGGTATTGGCAAAGATGGCATCCAGGTCGCCGTCGCCGTCCACATCCCCCAGCGCCAGCCCCCAACTCAGGGTGTCATTCACAGGAAGGTTAGCCGCGGCGGCTCCGGTAAAAACCCCGGCACCGTCGTTAAGATAGAGCCCGTTCTGCCCATCGTTAGCAAAGATGATATCCAAGTCGCCGTCGCCATCCAGGTCACCCAGCGCCACCCCCCAGCTCCAGTCACTATCCGGGGGCAGATTACCGCCAGACAGCTCAAAGATGCCCTGCTGGCCAAAGACGGGCCGGCTCAACAGCAGGCCAAAAGCGATGACGATAGCTAAAATCACGCCGACCTTTTTCATCCAGAAATCACCCCCATAGCCACCCCTTTCCAAAATGCAAATCCGTAAACGGCTACTCTCCTGTCTCAACCACTAAAGGCCATCCAGAAACAGCCGCCTACGGATTACACTGTGCCCTAAAAGGCTCACAAGCGCCGGATATTCTGCTAACTCAAACCAGGCCGCCGTTATTTCAGGGGCACGGGTTTTATGACCTGGTGATTATCAACCTCAATACCACCGTCAACCACCAGGGTATGACCGGTTACATGAGAAGACTCTTCCGAAGCCAGGAACAGGGCTGCATAGGCAACCTCCTCCGGCTTCCCCA
>DUEB01000050.1 GCA_011176655.1 Dehalococcoidia bacterium
GCCCAGCTCGGCGCTAAGGTAACGCTGGTCGAGGAGGACAAGCTGGGGGGCACCTGCCTCAATCGGGGCTGTATCCCGACCAAGTTCATGCTTCGCAGCGTGGAGACCTACCAGTCGCTTAAGTCCGCCGAGCGCTATGGCATCAGCGTGTCCGGGGCCAGCCTGGATTTACCCAAGATGCAGGCAGGTAAGACCAAGGTGGTCACCGGTCTGACCTCGGGGGTCGGGGGGCTTCTTTCTGCTAATAAGGTAGAGGTTAAGAGTGGCCGGGCTAAACTCAACTCATCAAAGCAGGTAGAGATAGACTCCGGTCAGGGCAAGCAAGAGACCATTGATGCCGCCAAGGTAATCCTGGCTACCGGCGCGCGCCCGATAGTACTGCCTGTTCCCGGGGCTGACAGCCCGGACATAATGGGTGTTGAAGACCTGCTGGAGCTAAAGGAGCTCCCGAAGAGCCTGGTGATTATCGGCGGTGGTGTCGTCGGGGTAGAAATGGCGACCGTCCTTGCCAAGCTGGGCTCGCAGGTAAGTCTGGTGGAGATGATGCCTCACTGTCTGCCGGCTCAGGATGACGAGATAGCCCTGCTGCTGGAGGGTGTCCTCAGGGAGGACGGCATTCAGGTCTGCTGCAGTGCCAAGGTGAGTAAAATTGAGGACGTATCCGGGGGTAAGGCGGTCGTCTTCTCCGATGGCGAATCAGAACAGAAGATAGAGGCTGCGGCGGTGGCGGTATCCGTCGGCTACAGACCGAATACAGAGGGCCTGGGACTTAAAGAATGTGGTGTCGTCGTGGAGAAGGGCGGCATCCGGGTTAACGAAAAGATGGAGACCAGCGTCCCCAATATCTACGCCGCCGGCGATGTTGTCGGCGGTATGATGCTGGCTTATATTGCCATGGCTGAGGGGACGGTAGCTGCCGAGAATGCGCTGGAGCAGGACTCGAAGATAGACTATAATGCCGTCCCGCAGTGTATCTTTACCCTGCCCGAAGTAGCCAGCGTTGGCCTTACGGAGCAGGAGGCTGCCGCTCAGGGGCACGAGGTGGCGATTGGCAGATTTCCTTTTGCGGCTAACGGCATGGCAGCCATTATGGGTGAGAAGAGGGGGCTGGTCAAGGTAATCAGCGAGCCAAAATACGGGCAGATATTGGGGGTTCATATCATCGGGCCTCAAGCGACCTGTCTCATTGCCGAGGCAGTGATGGCCATGAAGCTGGAGAGTACGGTTGATGATATTCTGGCCACGATACATGCTCATCCTTCCCTCTCCGAAGCAATCTGGGAGGCGGCGGCGGATGTTAAGGGAAGGGCAATTCATAATCTGTCCCGGAAAAGGGGCGGGTGATACGGCGCACTTTACATAAAATAATTTGAGTAAGATGCTTTGTTACGTCTATCAACTCGGGCAGGTAGCCTACCGCGAAGCCTATCGCTTGCAGACAGACCTGCTGAGTCGGAGAATAAACGGCGATATTGGAGACACTCTACTGCTGCTGGAACACCCGCCGACGATTACCGTCGGCAAGTCGGGCAGGGTGGAGAACATCCTCGTCTCTCCGGCGGAGCTAGCGGAGAAGGGCATCCCATTATTCTTCGTGGACAGGGGAGGGGATGTTACCTATCACGGCCCCGGCCAGCTGGTTGGCTACCCGATTATTGACCTTAAGAATAGAGGAAAAGACCTTCACCAGTACGTTCATAACCTTGAGGAGGCCGTCATCAGAACCCTGGGTGACTTTGGCATCCGGGGCGGTAGAGACAGGTCTCATCGCGGGGTCTGGGTGAAGCGGCGGGAGATTGCGGCTATCGGCCTCAGGGTTAGCAAGTGGGTGACCGTGCACGGTTTTGCGCTTAATATAGACGCTGACCTCGCGCCGTTCTCGCTGATAAATCCCTGCGGTTTTTCCGACCGGGGGGCTACCTCAATGGCAGAGGTACTGGGTCGGGAAATAGCGATGACTGCGGTAACGGAGAGGTTAATGGCCCGTTTTGCGGAGGTTTTCCAGGTTCGGCTGGAAACGGGCTCGGACAACCTCGCTAGAGCCGTGGTTAATAACAAGGGTCGGGATACCCTGACGAGGTGTAGTGCTTATGAGAGCCAGGCTACCGTCTTGGTTTAGGCAACCGCCAGTTGACCCCGAGGCCATGGTGCTGGTAGAGGGGCTTCTGAATAGATTGAGTCTGCACACCATCTGTGAGAGCGCTCACTGTCCTAACGCCGGGGACTGTTTCTCGCGGAAGACGGCGACATTCCTGATTCTGGGTAATATCTGCACCAGGAACTGCAGCTTTTGTGCCGTGGCCAAGGGGCGACCTCTGGCTGTTGATGACGAGGAGCCGGAGCACCTGCTGGCCGCGCTGGAGAAGCTGGGTCTGCGCTATGTGGTCATAACCTCGGTTACCCGGGACGACCTTGATGACGGCGGGGCGTCTCACTTTGCCCGGACGGTAAGGCTAATCCACCAAAGGAGACCGGGAACCCTGGTCGAGGTTCTGATTCCCGATTTCCGCGGCTCTTTTGAAGCGCTTCGAGTAGTCGCCGAAGCCCGTCCGGAGGTGATAAACCATAACGTGGAAACGGTGCCCCGCCTTTATCCCAGGGTGAGGGCAATGGCGGACTACCGGCGTTCCGTAAGACTCCTCTCCCAGGTGAAAGACCTGGAGCCGGGGATAGTCACCAAGTCGGGCCTGATGCTGGGGCTGGGAGAGACCAGGGAGGAAGTGGTCCAGGTCATGAAGGAGTTGAGGGAAGCCCGGTGTGACCTGCTTACCCTGGGGCAGTACCTGCCGCCTTCGGAACAGCATTACCCGCTGTCCCGGTTTGTTACCCCTGAGGAGTTTAGCGAGCTCGCCGCCACGGGCCGGGAGCTCGGATTTGCCGAGGTTGCCTCGGCCCCTCTGGTAAGAAGCTCCTTCAAGGCGGCTGAGCTCTACGCAAAAGCGAGAAACTGACCGGCTAGCGGGGAAAGATTGCGGTGCGCATTGTCCTAACGGCTCATGCCTCACTCGGTTCCCGACTCCTTGAGGCTATCCTCAAGCAGGGGGAAGAGGTAGCTGCCGTTTTTATCCCCGGCGGTGACCCCTTAAAACCGTCCCCCTTAAAAACCCTGGCCGAAGAGAACGGTATTCCGGCGCATGAGCCGGCTCACATGAAGGCTGACGGCGTTTATGAAGCCATGGCCGCTTGTAAGCCGGAGCTGGGCGTGCTCGCCTTTGTGCCGGACATAGTCCCCGTAGCCACCCTCAACTGTCCCCGGAGGGGGACAACCATGTACCACCCATCACTTTTGCCCCGGCACCGGGGCGGCAGCGCCATGAACTGGGCCATAATTCAGGGCGAATCCATGACCGGCTTAAGTATCATCTGGCCCGATGCCGGTATTGACAGCGGGCCGATACTACTTCAGAAAGAGGTTAGTATCCTGCCTGATGACACCGTAGGTTCTCTCTTTTTTAACAGGCTATACCCGATGGGAGTGGACGCCCTGGTGGAGGCAACAAAGCTCGTTAGAGAGGGCAGGGCACCCCGCATCCCTCAGGATGAGAGCCTGGCCACCTACGAGCCGCTGTGTCAAGAGCAGCACGCCGTTATTGATTGGACTAAGCCGGCCGCCGAGGTCTATAACCTGATTCGGGGCACCAGCCCCAGACCGGGCGCCACTACTACCTGCCGGGGAGAGAAGCTGAAAATTCTTGACTCTGGACTGATAAGCTCACCTCCGGCGGCGGTTCCCGGTGAGATTGTCCTGGTGACTGGTGAGGAATTTGCGGTCGCCTGCCCGGACGGCAGCATCGTGGTGCGGCAGGTTAAGCCTCCTGGCTCCGCTAAGATTAGCGCCGCCGACTTTGCCCAAAGCGCCGGCCTTAAGAAGGGCGACCGGCTGGGACAGCCCTGATTTACCCGGCCTTAATCGCTTGCCAGGCCGCTGCCGGGTACAATCGTAGCATTGACGCACCTCCGCCTATCGTTTATTATCACAGGAGTTCGTTTATTATCACAGGAGTTCGTGTGGTAACATTAGGGAACAAGATATGGTGCTTTTCAGGCTAATGATGGGTAAGCTGAGGAAATACCCCGGGACTCTGTGGCTACTGGCCTCCGGCAGCCTGGTTCTTCTGCTTACCGCTTTACTGGCTATACCAGCCCAGGCTGCGGATGAGCTTGCACTTATACTCAGCCCCGCCGAGGGTGAAATCGGGGGCAAGGTTTCTATCCAGGGCACGGGTTTTGAGGCCGGGAGCTACGTATATCTCTACTTCTCCAGCGATACCGCCAGTGTTGGGAGTCTTATTGATAGCCGGATTACCCACTACCAGTTACTGGAAAGGAATGTCAGGAGCGGTGAAGAATCGTCAATATTCCCCGGCGAATTCAGGACCTCTTTCACCGTCCCCGAGGAGCTCAACGACGGTGAGGCTGATTGGACGGTGCACGGCGGTGATTACCATGTTTACGCTACCTACCGCGCCAGCCAGGTAATAGTTGCCGCGGCGACACTCAGTATCTCTCATGGCGAGATTGAGATAGACCCGGAAACGGCGGCGGTGGGTTCCGAGGTCACCATCAGCGGCCAGGGGCTTCGTCCTGAGCAGCGGGTTACCATTAAATATGACGGAAAAGAGACGGGCATAACCGGCGGTGACGAGATAACCGATGCTAACGGCGAGTTCACGTGCACCATCGCCATCCCCGAGGCTCCGGTCGGGAGCTATACCGTAACCGCGATTGATGAGGCGGGCAACCGGCCCGAGACTGAGTTTACCGTAGAGCCGGAGATAACCCTGAGCCCATCGTCTCAGGATGTCGACAAGCTTGTAGAGGTTAGCGGTACCGGTTTTGCGGCGCGGGAGAATGTCACGCTTGTCCTTGATGGTGATACCCTGCCCACTATTCCAGCCGCCTTACATACCAATCGCCTCGGCAGCCTGGGGGGTAGCTTCGTTGTCCCACCCCACCCCGCCTATGCCGATGGTTGTACTGCTCAAGTGAAGATCTATGACGAAAGCGAGCACGTCGCGGAAGCCGAATTCTATGTCTTGCCCATCCCGTCTAGCGTCAGACTACTGCCGGATACCAGCCTGGCCTCACCGGGGCATGCCGGCATGGAGCTTACCATAACCGGTATCTGGTTTGTGGCTAACGCCGCTATTACCGTTACCTATGACGACGGTGAGGCGCTTACGGTAGCCACCGCCGAGGCCAGTGATAGTCGGAATTTCTCGGCGACCTTCACGGTGCCGCCCAGCGCCCCGGGGAGCCATACCGTGGTTGCCGGCGACGGCACTAACAGCGTAAGCGTCATCTTTACCATGGAATCGGAAAGGCCGGCGACGCCGGCGCCGCAAAAGCCCGCCTTTAGCGAAGCAGTCGAGCCCGAGACTCACTTTGACTGGGATGATGTTACCGACCCCAGCGGCATAAGCTATCTTCTCCAGATAGCAACCGATAGCGGCTTTTCCTCCGTGGTCCTGGAGAAGGAAGGGCTCGGCGACTCAGAGTATACCCTGGCTGGTGAAGAGAGCCTGGCGCCGAGTGCAGAGGGGAGTTCGTATTACTGGAGGGTCAAGGCGGTGGATGGCACCCTTACTGAGAGTGACTGGACAACGCCCGGGCTGTTCTATGTTGGCGCCCCCCAGGAAGCAGCACTACCCGGCTGGATAAAGTACCTGGGGATAGGCATCGGGGCGGCAGTGGCCGCCGTCTTCATCCTGCGGGCGCACCGGAGGGCCGCCGAGTAGCCCCAGATGAGCAGTCCGGGCTGAAGAGCGGTAATACCCGGCTATGGGGTGGCTATTCTGCTTTCAGGGTAACCTGAAGGGTCTTACCCTTCTTGGTCACCTGGGCTACGAGAGGCACCTTCATTAGTATATCCACCAGAGGGATGGCATTCTCTGCTGATATGACCATCTCGGTGCCGTTAGCTGTGGAACCGCCAATCACTACCAGGCGCAAATCGGGGGACTCGTGCAGTGACTCTTCCAGCCTCTTGACCTGACCTGAGTCTACCGGCGGCATGATGCTCAGGGTCACCAGCCCCTTGTGTAGTTCGGCGTTCGTTTTCTTACCTTCAACCTTGGCTTCCTTCTTGGCTTTTTCCTTCGCCTCCTCGGCTTCTCTTGCTTTCTTAGCCTCCGCCGCCTTCTCCCTGTCCCCTTCCCTGGCTTCTTTACTTCCCATCTTAGCTTACTCCTTGGCTTGCTTAGTCTCCCCGGCTCTCCTGGAGCAGTTCGACCAGTCCCGAACGCTGTTAAGTATAAACACAGCCGGGAAAGACTGTCAATTCTCATTCTTGGTTGCGGGTCCTCGGCGGGTTATACCGGCTACCCGTGCTGCCCTGTTACTATTGAGGGACTATCTGAGCGCCCAAATGACCCATTTGGGTGATTGTATTGGGAACTAAGATAAGGCAGAATTGGGAGAGGTGAGTTAAAGGTAGTTTAAGAGAGGAGGCGGAGATGGCAAATCATGAAGAGATCGCCCCGATGCTGACCACGAGCGAGGTGGCCCGCTTACTCAATGTACATATCAACACAGTGAGGCGATGGAGTAACCAGGGAGTACTTAAGACATACCGCATTGGTTCAAGAGGCGACCGACGTTTCCATCGGGAGGACATTACTGAGTTCCTTTCTCAGAAGTCCAGGATGGCCAAACTAGGTGCCGGACTGGAAGCCTTCTCCTCATTAGATCGGCTTTAGTGGGTGACCGGGACTTGCCCGCAGCTTGTGATCGACAAAGCCAGGTAGTCTCGGAAAGAGAGGCAGGCAGTGAACAAAATCGTAGTAATGATTATTGACGAAGAAGCATTCTTCAGAGCCGGTGTGCGCCAGGTACTGGCCGAGCAGCCTGACTTTGAGGTGCTGGACTGTGACCCGACCGATGGCACGCTGGAGATGATTGACAATCATC
>DUEB01000051.1 GCA_011176655.1 Dehalococcoidia bacterium
CCTGAGGGAATATGAAGAAACTGGCTTTGGGAATGATTAGACTCTATCAGGGAACCATATCGCGGTCGAGACCACCCTGCTGCCGCTATTACCCGACCTGTTCTCAATACACCTATGAGGCTATTGAGAGGTTCGGAGTCTTCAAGGGGGTGTGGTTGGGAATGAAGAGAATAGCCCGCTGCCACCCTCTCTGTGTCGGGGGGTACGACCCGGTGCCCAACAAATGGCGTTTTACAGGAGTGAGTAGATAGTTGCAGATTAGGCGTAACAGGAAACGGTGGGGTAAGGTATGGCTTCTGGTGGCTCTCCTTATTATCGCCGGGGTGGTTCTTTGCGGGTGTTACGGTAGTCAGCCCAAGGGCTGGTCCGGGGCTACGGCTGCCGATGGCCGTCTGTTTGTAGGCTCGCTGGATGGTCGGCTGGTAGGTGTCAACACCAGCGACGGAAGCCCTCTCTGGCTGGACAAAGAGGCGGGCACGCTGGGAACCTCAGGATCAAATGTGGCTATTTACGGCTCTCCCGCTGTAGAGGGGGAGCTGGTCTATCTCGCCGGCTATAACGGAAAGGTCTATGCCTTTGTTTCCGAATCAGGCGCTCTGAGGTGGATATATCCCCGCGAGGGTAACCTTAACCCCATAGCCGCTAGCGTGGTGGTGTCTCAGGGCAAGGTCTATTTCGGTTGCTCCGATGGCAGTATATACGCCCTCGATGCGGCTACCGGCGATAAATTGTGGTCGTTTGAGACCGGCAGTAAGGTCTGGTCGACCCCGACTGCGGACGGTGACACCTTATACATCGGCTCCTTTGACAAGAAGCTCTATGCCCTGAATACCGGCGACGGGAGCAAGCGGTGGGAGTTTGAAGCCGGCGGGGCTATCGTGTCTCCACCACTGGTCTATGAGAACGCGGTCTATTTCGGTTCCTTTGACAGGTACTTTTACGCCGTAGACGCCGCCAGCGGCAGCCTGAGATGGCGCTCGGAGGTCATGGGCGGCAAGTGGTTCTGGGCCAAGCCGGTAATCTACAACGACGCCATTTACGCCTCGAACCTTGATGGCAAGGTCTATATCCTGGATGCCGCCAGTGGCCGCGAGGTCGCCGGTGCCGTTGACCTGGGGAATCCCGCTAGCTCAGCCCCGGTGTTGGTTGGTGATAAGGTTGTCCTGGCTACTGAAGAAGGTGATGTTTACGCGCTGGATACCGCTGGCTACCAGAAGGGGCTGCCCATAATCGATGTCAGGGAAGAGAGCGGAGACATTCCTAAAAGCACCAGCCGAAGGATATATGCCCCGCTCAGTGCCGATAACGGGGTGGTCTATATCAAGGCTCAGACGGCAAGTGAGGGCGTGCTCTACGCGGTGGATGTCGCAAGACAGGAAACACTGTGGAGCAGGTCTTTAGTAATAAGCGAGGGGGATTAAATCGTGGAGTGGTGGAATGCCGGCCCGGTAGCGCTGATGATAAACACCCTGGTGGCGCTGTCAAGCCAGCTCTTCGGCAGCTTCGGGCTGACGATTATCATCCTGACCATTATCATTCGTGCCTGTATGTACCCCCTTACCGCGAAGCAGCTCCGCTCCAGCCGGGCCATGCAGGGGCTCCAGCCCAGGGTGGCTGAGCTCCAGAAGAAATATGCCAAGGACAAGCAGAAGCTGGCCGAGGAGCAGATGAAGCTGTATAAGGAGTCCGGGGTAAGCCCGGCCGGCTGCGCGGTACCGATGTTAATCCAGTTCCCCATCTGGATAGCCCTCTACCAGTCAATCATCCGGGTCTTAGCCGTAACCCCCGAGGATTTATTGGGTCTGTCGCGGCTGCTCTGGTCGTGGCCGGTGGTATATTCCGTTTTGCCCTTAAATAGCCAGTTCCTCTGGTTTAACATGGTTTCTCCTAACCCGGGTGTCGCTGTCCTGGTCGGTGTTACCATGTGGCTGTCGCAGAAGATGGTGACCCCCAGCGTCTCCGACCCGCAGCAAAAGGCTCAGAGCCAGATGATGCTCTGGATGATGCCGCTTTTGTTTGGCTTTATCGCCATGAGCCTGCCCAGCGGCCTGGCTCTCTACTGGATAACATCAAATATTATCAGTATGGTCATGCAGTACTTCGTTATCGGGGGTTGGGGTAGTTTAGCTAGAGGCGGCGCAAGTGGCCGGGAGTTGAGAGGACGCATTGTTCAGGCGGAGGCAGCGACCCCCGAAGCTGCCGGAGCCGACATCGTCGATTCGAGTTCTACTCCAAAGGAGGGAGTAGATGAAGGAGAGTATGGAGTCAAGCGCCAGCTCCGTGGAGGAGGCCATAAAGCAAGCCTTAAATCAATTAGGCGTGACTCGGGAAGAGGTAAGAGTCACCGTTCTTGATGAAGGCAAGCGCGGGGTCTTGGGGCTGGGTAGTGAGCCGGCTAGGGTAAGCGTGGAGCTACTGGAGCCTGCCGCCGGTAATGATGATAGCCTGAGCGAGGTAGCCAGGGCTGTCCTGGAGGCATTGCTTGCCGGGATGGATATCGAGGCTGCGGTGGAGACTCAGGTTCAACCAGCCGTGGGCGAGGGAGAGATAGCGGCCCCGATTGCCTTTGATATCAGGGGAGACGACCTCGGTATTTTGATTGGGCGTCGCGGGCAGACTCTATCCTGTCTTCAGTTCATGGTCAGACTCATCGTCGGCCACCAGACAAAGACATGGGTGCCCATCACGGTTGATGTCGAAGGCTACCGGCTGCGCCGCTCCGAGAAGCTGATGGCTCTGGCGGGGCGTTTGGCAGAGCAGGTGCGCACCAGGAGGTCCCCTTTTACCCTGGAGCCGATGCTGGCTTACGAGAGGCGCATTATTCACCTGGCTCTGGCTGACCACCCTGATGTTACCACCGAGAGTATCGGCGAGGGTGAGGCCCGCCGCGTGGTTATTCGGCTCAAGAGGTAACCAGCCAGGATTGATTTATTCTCCGGAGTGTGGTAATTTTTGACTTGCCGAGGCGTGGTTACCGGTGGTAGTTGGTCCCGCCCCCTAGGGTGGGATTATTTATAAGATACAGAGGAAGGTTTCTATTATGTTCCGTGCCGTGACCAGCAGGGTCAGCTTTCCCCGGCTTGAAGAGGCGGTACTGGGCCTGTGGCGGGAGAAGAACACCTTTAGGCGGAGCGTCGAGGCCCGTCAGGGAGGCAGCCGCTTCGTATTCTACGAAGGCCCGCCGACGGCTAACGGCAGCCCGGGRATACATCACGTGCTGGCCCGCGTCTTTAAGGACRCYATCCTCCGCTACCGGACGATGAAGGGTAGWTAYGTCCCGCGYATCGCCGGCTGGGACACGCACGGGCTGCCGGTAGAGCTGGAGGTGGARGGRAAGCTGGGCTTTWCTAACAAGGCGCAGATTGAGGAGTAYGGCATCGACCGTTTTAACGCCCTGTGCCGGGAGAGCGTCCTCGGCTACCTCAAKGAGTGGGAGGCAATGACGGAGCGCATCGCCTTCTGGGTYGACCTGGAKMATSCYTAYGTCACYATGRAKAACRRCTACATCGAGACCGTCTGGTGGGCKATAAAGCAGATGTGGGATAAGGGGCTYATCTATCAGGGCTATAAGGTTACCCCCCACTGCCCCCGCTGCGGCACMTCMTTGAGCTCCCAYGAGGTTGCCCTCGGCTACCGGGACGACGCCGAAGACCCTTCGGTCTACGTCAAGTTTARRGTTKYRCCRYMRCCRKTSTCGGAMTCTRCTRRACAAAAGAAGCTTTATGAGCTTGCGCGGCATAAACCAACCTATTTGCTTGCCTGGACGACCACCCCCTGGACATTGCCAGGAAATACGGCTCTAGCCGTAGCCCCCGACGCTGATTATGCGGTTGTTGAGGTAGAGGACGAATATCTCATTATGGCCGATGCCCTGCGGGAGCGGGTAGGGCTGGGTGATAACAAGGTGGTGGAGAGAGTAAAGGGGAACGATTTAGCCACTGTAACTGGAGTAAATTATGAGTCGCTCTACAATCCTCACGAGTTTAATGTAGAACGGAGGCGTTTAGAATTTGTTAATGAAGCCGGAGTATTAGGAATACCACGATTAATATTACAAAAGCCGAGAGAAAATTTAACCTATAAGGTAATTGGTGCTGATTTCGTATCTATGGAAGAGGGAACGGGCATAGTGCATGTCGCTCCTGCCTTTGGTCAGGTTGATTTTGAGATTGGAATGCATCCCGATTATTGCTTAGATTTTGTCCAGCCAGTGGATTTGCAGGGTAGTGTTACCGGCAGCTATCCCTTCTCGGGCCGGTTCGTCAAGGACGCCGACCCACTTATCCTCAAGGACCTGGAAGACCGGGGGCTCCTCTTGCGCAGCGGGAGGATTCGCCACACCTATCCCTTCTGCTGGCGCTGCGAGGCGCCTCTCCTCTACTACGCCAAGCAGACCTGGTACATCAGGACAACCGCGGTAAAAGAGAGACTCATCAGCGGCAATGAGGAGATAAACTGGTATCCGGAGTATATCAAGTACGGTCGCTTCGGCGACTGGCTTCAAAATAACGTGGACTGGGCGTTCTCCCGGGAGCGCTACTGGGGCACGCCGCTACCTGTCTGGCAGTGCGGCTCCTGTGGTCACAGTGATTGCCTGGGCAGTGTCGCCGAGCTTAAGGATAGAGCCGGCACCGGCAAGTTACGCGAGCCTCTGGATTTACACCGTCCCTTCGTTGACGAGATAACCTTCGATTGCCCCAAGTGCGGGGAAATGATGAAGCGAGTGACCGAGGTCATTGACTGCTGGTTTGACTCGGGAGCCATGCCCATCGCCCAGCACCACTACCCCTTTGAGAATGAAAATCTGCTCCAGGACGGAAGGTTCCCCGCCGATTATATCTGTGAGGCCGTTGACCAGACCCGCGGCTGGTTCTACAGCCTGCATGCTATCTCTACCCTGCTCTTTGACCGCCCCTGTTTCGGGAACGTTATCTGCCTGGGACATATCCTTGACGACAAAGGGGAGAAGATGAGCAAGGCTAAGGGAAACGTGGTCAAGCCGATGACCGTGATTGATAAACACGGCGCCGATGCTCTGCGCTGGTACTGCCTCACGTCGTCGCCACCGGGTAATGTGCGCCGCTTCTCGGAAAAGCTGGTCGCCGAGATAACCCGCCGCTTCCTGCTCACCCTGTGGAACGTCTACTCCTTCTTTGTCACCTACGCCAATATAGACCGTTTCACTCCCGGTGTGGATAGTGCCCCGCCGGAGCCGTCGGAGCTGGACCGGTGGATTATCTCCGAGCTTAACCAGCTAATATTTGACGTAGATAAGGCGCTCGATACCTATAACCCCACGGAGGCGGGGCGAAGGATGGAAAGCTTCGTGGACGAGCTATCCAACTGGTATGTGCGCCGCAGCCGGCGGCGCTTCTGGAAGAGCGAGAATGATGCCGATAAGCTCTCCGCATATAATACCCTTTACCAGTGTCTGGTCACCCTGACTAAGCTGCTGGCGCCTTTGGCTCCCTTTTTGGCTGAGGAACTGTACCAGAACCTGGTGGTCGCCGCCTTCCCCGAGGCTCCGGATAGCGTGCATCTGGCCGATTTCCCCGCGGCTGATAAAACTAAGATTGACGATCAGCTTTCGGCTGATACCCGGTTAGCCATGAAATTATCCAGTCTGGGCCGGGCTGCCCGGAGCCAGGCCGGCATCAAGGTGCGCCAGCCCCTAGCTCACGCTGTGGTTAGCGTAGCTGACAGCAGCGAAGAGCAGAGCCTAGAGCGGGTTAAGCCGCAGGTGCTGGAGGAGCTCAATATTAAGAACCTTGAGTATGAGGTGCGTGGTAGTGTGCCGAAAGAGGGTTATGTGGTAAGTGCTGAGGGGGGCTACGGCGTGGCAATACCCACCGATATATCAGCGGAGCTTCAGGCTGAGGGGTTAGCTCGAGAGGTAGTGCACCGCTTACAGACCATGCGCCGCTCGGCGGGCTTTGACATCGCCGACCATATTGTCACCTTTTATCAGGGCGACGCCTACATAAGAGAGGTGATGGAAAGCTTCGCTAGCTACATCAAGCAGGAAACCCTGTCCCGTGAGCTTAACGACCAGGCTCCTGCGGAGGGCGCCTTCACGGAGAGTTACAAATTAAGCGGCCGTGAGATACTGCTGGGTGTGCGTAGACTGGACTAAGAGGAGGGCGGCGGACTTTCAATGAGGGTAGCCTGGGTGGTATTTCTGTCATCACCCCGCCAGTAGATAATTTCAATCGTGTCACCGATCTCCCGGCTGTGTATCGCCCTCAGCAGCTCGCCGGAGCTGGCTATCTCCTCACCGCCAAACTGGACGATGACATCCCCTTCCTCAAGCCCGGCTTCATCGGCGGGACTGTCCAGGGTTACCTTGGTGATATAGGCACCCGTGTCCACAGCCAGGTTATTTAAGAAAGCTCTCACGGGATTTACGTCGGAGAGCCCGACCCCCAGGTAGGTCCGAGTTACATAACCCTTGAGGATTAGCTGGTCGATAACATCTTTAGCCGTAGTCATGCTTATGGCATAGCCCAAACCCTCAACCCCGACCTGGGAGACCTTGACGCTGGTGATGCCGATTACCTCACCCGCCATGTTAACCAGAGGCCCACCGCTGTTACCGGGATTGATGGCGGCGTCGGTCTCAATGAGGTTGTCCAGTGTCTGCCCGGCGGATACCGGGATGGAGACCCCGAGGCGGCTAATCCAGCCCCCGGTCATCCTGATGCCCAGCCCCAGGGCGTTACCGATAGCGGCTACCGGCTGCCCTACCTTAAGTATCTCGCAGTTCCCTATTTCGGCGGC
>DUEB01000052.1 GCA_011176655.1 Dehalococcoidia bacterium
GAAGAAATTACCCGGGACATCCCCAACGTCGGCGAGGAAAGCCTGCGCGAGCTTGACGAAGAGGGTATTATCCGGATTGGGGCCGAGGTAGGCCCGGGCGACATCCTGGTCGGTAAGATTACGCCAAAGGGTGAAACCGAGCTATCCGCTGAAGAGAAACTCCTGCGCGCTATCTTCGGAGAGAAGGCACGCGAGGTAAAAGACACCTCGCTGCGTATGCCTCACGGCGAGTGGGGTGAAGTAGTCAATGTCAAGATATTCTCCAGCAGCAGCGGGGACGACCTCCCCGCCGGGGTGAACCAGTGGGTACAGGTGTGGGTTGCCCAGAAGCGAAAGATTTCGGTAGGTGATAAACTGGCTGGCCGGCACGGCAACAAGGGAGTCGTCTCCCTTATCGCCCCGGTCGAGGATATGCCTTTCCTGCCTGATGGCACCCCGGTAGACATCATCCTCAACCCGATTGACGTCCCGTCACGAATGAACCTTGGGCAGCTTCTGGAGACCCATCTCGGCTGGGCCGCCCGGATACTGGGCATCAGGGTAATGACCCCGGTCTTTGACGGTGCCGACGATACCGCCATCGAGGATGCCCTGGCCAGAGTCTGGCTGGCGCAAAAAGCGGGGGCAATCAGCCCCAACCCCGATGACGAGCACCGCGGCGTGCAACTGGAACTGGCCGAGCCGTGGCTCAACAGCCACGGCTACCAGGGCGAGCGGGTATTCAGCGATGAATACCCCGGCGCGGCACGGGAGGCCTGCCTGCGTCTGTGGCTCGAAGAGTTGGGTATTGCCAGCCGCAGCCTCAGCCGGGAAGAGCTGGAGCAGACCGTGACCCGGGTCAACGCCGAGCAGAACCTGCCGCCGCCTATCGTGGGTAAGCTCACGCTCCGTGACGGGCGTACCGGACAGCCCTTTGACCAGCCGGTGACCGTGGGTAACATCTACATGCTGAAGCTGAACCACCTGGTGGAAGACAAGGTTCACGCCCGCTCCACCGGCCCCTACTCACTAATCAGCCAGCAACCCCTGGGGGGTAAGGCGCAGTTCGGCGGCCAGCGATTTGGTGAAATGGAGGTATGGGCCCTGGAAGCCTACGGCGCCGCCCATAACCTTCAGGAGATTCTGACCATAAAGTCAGACGACGTCACCGGACGCGCCAAGACCTACGAGGCGATAGTCAAAAATGAGAACATTCTCCAATCGGGGGTACCGGAATCGTTTAAGGTACTTATCATGGAGCTCAGGAGCCTGGGGCTGGCAGTTGAAGTGCTCAGCGAGGAAGAGGAAAAGCTAACCCTTCCCGAACAGAGCGCCGAAGCGCTTGAGGAAGAGGCAAGCCTCGTCGGCGCTGAGGTAACCGAAGAGTCCCCTGAAGCGGAATCAGAGCTTAAACCGGCCGAGGAGCCGCCTCAGAGCCAGGAGACAGAAGAGACCCCTGAAGCAGTATCAGAGCCTAAACCGGCTGATGAGCCGCCTCAGAACCAGGTGATCGAAGAGACCCCTGAAGCAGTATCAGAGCTTAAACCGGCCGAGGAGCCGCCTCAGAGCCAGGAGACAGAAGAGACCCCTGAAGCAGTATCAGAGCTTAAACCGGCCGAGGAGCCGCCTCAGAGCCAGGTGACAGAAGAGACCCCTGAAGCAGTATCAGAGCCTAAACCGGCTGATGAGCCGCCTCAGAACCAGGTGATCGAAGAGACCCCTGAAGCAGTATCAGAGCTTAAACCGGCCGAGGAGCCGCCTCAGAGCCAGGTAGCCGAAGAGACCCCTGAAGCAGTATCAGAGCTTAAATCAGCCGAGGAGACAGTTCAGAGCGAGGTGACAGAAGACAATGCTTGAAGTCAATGATTTTGATGCCGTCCGCATCTCTTTAGCTTCACCGGAGCAGATTAGAAGCTGGTCTTACGGTGAGGTAACCAAACCGGAGACCATCAATTACCGCACCCTGAAGCCGGAAAGGGACGGGCTTTTCTGTGAGAGAATCTTCGGCCCGACCAAAGACTACGAATGCTTCTGCGGTAAATATAAGAAGATTCGCTACAAAGGGGTGGTCTGCGACAAGTGCGGTGTCGAGGTAGCCCGGTCTAAGGTACGCCGGGAACGCATGGGGCATATCGAACTGGCCAGCCCGGTAAGTCATATCTGGTTCGCCCGGGGCATACCCAGCCGGCTGGGTCTACTGCTCGACCTGTCACCGCGAAGCCTGGAGCGTGTTCTCTACTTCTCACACTACATCATCACCGCCATCAACGAAGAGGCGTTTCAGGAACTGAGGGAACAGCTCAAGCAGACCTGCTCGCAGAAAACCGAGGAGGCCGAGACCGCCCTGGAAGCCAAGGTCAGCGAGCTGGAGGCCGGCGGGGCAACCGTGGAAGAGGTAAACCAGCTTCGCCGCCAATGGGTCGAGGAAAAAACACAACTTGAAGAACAGCTTGAGAACGACCTCGCCCAGCTAGAGGACCTGCGCAAGGGCACGCTACTCACCGAGAACCGCTACCAGGAGCTAGCGCAGAAGTTCGGCGCCGCTTTTGAGGCGGGGATGGGGGCTGAGGCGATTCTCCAGATTCTCAAGACCCTGAACCTCGATAAAGTGCACAACACCCTGGTTCAGGAGACCCGTCATACCTCGGGCCAGCGCCGTAAAAAAGCCTCGAAGCAGTTGCAGGTAGTGGAAGCCTTCCGCCGCAGCGGCAACAAACCGGAGTGGATGATTATTACCGTGCTGCCGGTCTTACCCCCCGACCTCAGACCTATGGTTCAGCTGGATGGTGACAGATTCGCCACCAGCGACTTAAATGACCTGTACCGCCGCGTCATTAACCGCAATAACCGGCTGCGCCACCTGCTGGAAATAAGCGCTCCCGAGATTATTATCCGCAATGAGAAGCGGATGCTCCAGGAATCAGTCGACTCTCTTATCGATAATGAAAAGAGGGGAGGACGGGCGGTCTCCATCAGCAGCGGCAGCCACAAGCTGAAGTCCCTATCGGACATGCTCCGCGGCAAACAGGGACGCTTTCGTCAGAACCTGCTAGGCAAGCGGGTTGACTACAGCGGCCGCTCGGTTATTGTGGTCGGCCCGGAGCTCAAGCTGCACCAGTGCGGCCTGCCCCGACGCATGGCTCTAGAGCTATTCAAGCCCTTCATCGTGCGCCGGCTGCTTGAGCAGGGACTGGCCTACAGTGACAAAGCTGCCCGACGGCTGGTAGCCCGAGCCAAGCCTGAGATATACGACATTCTGGAAGAGGTGGTCACGGAACGGCCGGTGCTGCTTAACCGGGCGCCAACCCTGCACCGGCTTGGCATTCAGGCTTTCGAGCCGGTGCTTATTGACGGCAGTGCCATCCGGCTTCACCCCCTGATGTGCTCTGCCTTTAACGCTGACTTTGACGGCGACCAGATGGCGGTTCACCTGCCCCTGTCCAAAGCCGCGGTCAAGGAAGCCAGAGAGACCATGCTCAGCATTAACAATATGCTTTTACCCAGCTGCGGCGAGCCAGTCGTCACCCCAACCCTGGACATGGTGCTGGGCTGCTACTACCTGACCACCATCAAAGCCGGCGCCAAAGGGGAAGGCACCGTCTTCAGCAGCTTAGAACAGGCAACCCTCGCCTGCGAGCTGGGCATCATTAACTTCAGAGCGGAGATTGAAGTCAGGCACGGCATGGACGGGCAGCGGATTAAGACCAGCGCCGGTCGCATCATCTTCAATGAGGCTCTGCCTCCTGAGATGCGCGACTACAGTAGAATAATTAACAAGTCAAGCCTGAAAAAGCTAGTAACCAGCTCCTACCATCTGCTGAGCAAACCGGAAATGGCCGAGCTGCTGGACAACCTGAAACGACTGGGCTTCCAGTATGCCACCCAGTCGGGAACCAGCATCAGCATGAGTGACATTAAGGTTCCGCCCGAAAAACCAAAACTAATTGAAGGGGCTGAGGAAAGGGCGGCCATTATCGAAAACCAGTACCGGCGCGGCCTGATTACCGAAGACGAAAGGTACAGCGGTGTCGTCAGCGTGTGGATGGAAACCACCGACCAGATAACCGAGACTATCTCCAACTCCCTTGACCGCTACGGTGGCATCTACATGATGTCAACCTCAGGCGCCAAGGGTAACATTTCCCAGATCAGACAGATGGCCGGGATGCGCGGTCTGATGACCAACCCGTCGGGCCGAATAATTGACTTCCCAATCAGGTCCAGCCTGCGAGAAGGGCTCAGCGTCCTGGAATACTTTATCTCGACTCACGGGGCGCGCAAGGGGCTGGCCGATACGGCGCTACGAACCTCGGAGAGCGGCTACCTGACCCGCCGCCTGATTGATGTTGCCCAAGACGTTATCATCCGCCAGGAGGACTGCGGCACCAGGGACGGCATCTGGATATCCGAGCCGGGAGCAAGGGAACTCCTGCCCTCATTCGCCGAGCGCATAATCGGGCGCCTGGCGGCGACCAAGGTAGTCGACCCGCAAACCGGGGAAATCATTGTTGACCGCAACGAGGAGATTGATGAGGCAAAGACAGATAGAATTATAGCCTGCGGGTTAACCAGGGTTCACGTCCGCTCTCCCCTCACCTGCGAGTCGCGGCAGGGTGCCTGCCAGTGGTGCTACGGGCGAGACCTTGCCCGCGGCCACCTGGTCGACATGAACACCGCCGTTGGCATCATCGCCGCCCAGAGCATCGGCGAGCCGGGCACCCAGCTCACACTACGCACCTTCCACACCGGCGGTGTCGTCGGACTCGACATCACCACCGGTCTCCCCAGAGTAGAAGAGCTCTTTGAGGGCAGATCGCCCAAGGCACAGGCTATCGTCTCGGAGATAGACGGCGAGGTCGAGGTGATTGACAGCGAGGGGGAGAGAAAGGTCAGGGTCTTAAATGCCGAGGTATTCCATGACGAGTATTCACTGCCCCCGGGCTGGCAGGTTATGGTGAAGAACAAGCAGTGGGTGGATGTGGGCACGGTGCTGGCCAGCCAACCTCCCCAGGACGAGACGACAGCGGAGTCGGCGGAGGTGACCACCGAGGCCGAACCTCTCTTAGCCCGTGTCGCCGGTGAGGTAACCGTTAAAAAGGGACAGCTATCCATAAAGTACCAGGAGCAGGAGGTGTGCGAATATCCAGTCCCGGCCGCCATCCATATCCGGGTTAAGAGTGGAGACAGCATTAAGGCCGGAGAGCAACTGACCGACGGCTCCATTAACCCGCAGGACATACTGCGCATTCTGGGCAAGGAGGCTGTCCAGCGCTACCTGGTCGACGAGATACAGAAGGTCTACCGCTCCCAGGGGGTAAACATCAACGATAAGCACATTGAGGTCATCGCCCACCAGATGCTGACCAAGGTCTACATTGATTCTTCCGGCGATACCGAGCTGGTACCCGGAGAGCTGGTGGACAGGTTCCAGTATGAGGACATCAACGCCAAGGTGCTCGCCGAGGGAGGCGAGCCGACGACGGCTCACATCGTGCTCCTGGGGATAACCCGGGCCTCGCTGAATACCTATAGCTGGCTGGCCGCCGCCTCCTTCCAGGAGACCACCCGGGTGCTTACCGAAGCCGCAGTTTCGGGCAAAACTGACCGGCTGGTCGGGCTCAAAGAAAACGTCATCATCGGGAAACTGATTCCGGCCCGCTTCACAATCTCCGAAGACGTACCCGAGCTGCCGCCCGTCGAGGAGGAAGAGCCCACCGAGCTAACCCTCTAGGGGCTCACCTCACGGCTAAAGTACTTATAAAAAGAGTCGCCCGGGGTAAAGCCGGGCGGCTTTCTTGGGGCCGCATCTTTTAATTAACACCCTAACCTTTAAGTCTGGGGAAGAACATGGGGACCTTCTTCTTATATTCAAGATACTCCCTGCCCAGACGCCTCTCCAGCTCCGTTTCTTCGATTTTCTTTAATTCCAGCACGTCGAGCAGAATAAATAGCGGGCTGAATATAGCCACCAGAGAGACCGACCGGAACAGAACCCCGAACCCGAACAGCAGGATATATATCCCGGTGTGCATGGGGTTTCTAGCATGCGCATAAGGCCCGGTAGTAACCAGCCTCGGGGGCGGGATGGAAGGGATGGGGGTTCCTCTTACTCTAGCGAAGTGAACCGTTGACCACACTATGAGCAGCAGTCCCACCGCAAGAAGCGGGACGAACAAGATAGTATTCAATGGCACCGGCAGAAGCCCAGGGAAGCCTAAGAACCTATCCGTCCGAAGGGAAAGGAAAACGAGCAGCCATATAAAGCCCAAGAAAGCAGTTGCTAACCACGGAGTAAGGCGGCTTCTAACCCTTCGGTTGCCTGTGGCCGCCCGATAGAAGGTAGCGACCCACCGGTCACGTAAACCCATGGCACCCTTGATTCCCCCTAACCTCAGAAGTGTGCCTCGCCGGTAATCATAAGCTCACTGGTGGACACTCTAAGCGGACACCCCGGTTTTGTCAAGAGCTAATTGACATTTCTGAAATGGATGCTAAAATTAAGGAAAGGGAGGTGGGGGTTACCTATGAGTGAAATACGTTTCAACTTCGACCGAACAAAGGCCATTGAGACCATATTATATTTGTCCCACAGGGTATTTGATTCTGACATTTATGGTATATGCAAATTGCTATACCTAGCAGATAAAACCAGCCTAGAGAAATACGGCCGTTTCATTTTTGGCGAAAC
>DUEB01000053.1 GCA_011176655.1 Dehalococcoidia bacterium
TCACGACCTATAGCGGGGCCGGTATTTCGGCTTCCGGTGAACATTCGTCGTGTTTCAATGGCCTACTAATGAGTATCACCGGTCTTAAGATAGCCGTGCCCTCCACAGCCTATGACGCCAAAGGGCTAATTAAGTCCGCAATCAGGGAAGATACCCCGGTGATAGTCCCCTATCACAAGTTTCTGATACTTAACGGTTTCAAAGGTGAAGTCCCTGATGAGGAATATACCATCCCCTTAGGCAAGGCAGACGTGAAGAGGGAAGGCAAAGATGTGACTGTGGTCGCCACAGCGCTTATGGTTCACCGCGCCTTGGCGGCCGCGGAGAAGCTTCAGAAGAAGGGTATAAGCATCGAGGTGATTGACCCACGCACCCTCGTGCCTCTGGACAAAGAGGCTATCTTTGAATCGCTGGGAAAGACCGGCCGGCTAATAATCATGGAAGAGGACCCGATAACAGCCAGCGCCGCCTGTCAGATTTCCGCTCTCGTGGCCGAGGAAGCCTTTGACCTCCTTGATGCCCCTATCAAACGGGTGTGTTGTCCGGATACCCCGGTTCCATTCAGCCCGCCTCTGGAGAAGATCTGGATGCCGGATGAAGAGAACCTGATAAGTGCGGTAAACGAAATTATGTAAAAGTCATGTCATCGCACTTAGATGCCTATAAGTAGTCCGGGCACTTGTCTCTGGGCAAGGGCGGCTTGAGAGATTCCAAGGGCACAAGGTTAAGTATCGCGCTTTAGAAGTGCAGCCTTTATTGTACTATATTCTTGGTCGGAGGTTAACAAATGGCAAAGCAAGTCACCGTGCCAAAACTTGGCATGGGTACGGCGCCAGTCACTCTGGTTGAGTGGCTCGCCAAGGAAGGCGAGTGGGTGGAGAAGGGAAAGGTTGTCTTGATTGTGGAAACGGAGAAAATTAGACATGACGTTTTGGCGAAGGCTTCAGGATTTCTCCACATCCTAGTCGAGGAGGGCTCTGACGCTCCAATCAGCTCTGCGGCCGGTCTTCTTGCCGAAACCAAGGAGGAACTGGCCACTCTACAAAAAGAAGAGCCGGCGGCAGCTACCGTTTCCAGCCAGAAGCCTGCGGAAACACCCAGAACAGCACCACCAGTAGAAGTCGGGGGCAGGCGTGAGGGTCGTATTAAGATATCACCCGCGGCACGCAAGCTTGCCGAAGAGCATATGATTGATCTCTCCGTTGTGGAAGGTACTGGCCCGAACGGACGGATCGTCCGCGAGGATGTTGAGCGGGCGATCGCCAGCGGGGCACCAGCAGCAGCCCAGAAATATGATGGACGCGAGGTTGAGAAGACGATTCCACTCAGGGGAACAAGACAGGCTATCGCCGAACATATGGAGCGTAGTCTGAAGGTATCAGCCCAGCTCACGGCCATGGGTGAGATAGACGCCGGGGAGCTCGTGAAGCTTTACAAGAACTTGAAGAAACAGGCGGAAAGCACCGGGCAGAGGATCACCTACACGGCCCTTGTTATCGCGGCGGTGGCTAAGGCGCTGCGGGAAAACCCTCTGGTTAACGCATCCATCATCGATAATGAGATCAAGGTCTGGAAGAACGTCAATATCGGGGCGGCGGTGACCGTGGAAGGCGGGCTCATTGTTCCGGTGATAAGAGATGCCGACCTGAAGTCGCTCGGCGAGATAAGCGAGAGGCTCAAGGAGCTTACCGAGAAGGCTAGAAATAGGGCGCTTACCGACGATGATGTCAAGGGGGGGACCTTCACCGTCAGCAATCTAGGCGCCCTCGGGCACGGGTGGCGTTTTGATACCCTCATCATTAATCAGCCGGAATCAGCCATACTGGGCGTTGGTGGCATTACGGAGCGGCCCGCCGTGCGTGACGGTCAGATTGTCATTCGACCGGTTATGACGTATAGCTTCACCTACGACCACCGGCTGGTTGACGGCGCCCTCGCGGCGCAGTTCATGACGAGTTTCATAGCCACGCTCGACAAGGCTAAAGTCTAGTCAGCATTGATATCGGTAGTGCAGCCCCATAGACTAGTTTTGGAGGACGGTAAGCGGCTGAGGGCGCTTGACTAATGGCCGAGATGAGAGTAAGGCTGCGGTTGTTTGCGACACTCAGAGGACTCTTTGGCTTTACGAAAAGGCATATCGAACTGCCGGGGGGATTTGATGTTGACAGGGTCCTCAGGAAAGATGGAGATGTGGTTTCAGTATTTCCTCCGGTTGGCGGTGGGTAGTTTATACGTGGTAGTCCGGATACCAACCGCCTCGACCTGAGCCGAGGCGGCATTCGTTCCGGCTGGTATCCCCAAGACACGGCATGGCTATAGCCTGAGACAGTCTATTACCGGCAAGATAGATAGTGCGGTTTTACCGAGGAGGTATGCCAGCTAGGGACACAGCCCCCCTGCTTGGGGGGATTGACAATCACCTGAGTTAGGATTAGATTTGGTAGCGTAAAGATATGAAACGAAGCTAGAAAGAACATTGTCGTGCCGATTTAGAAGCCAGGGGATGCCGTAGAGGGCAATGGAGTCGTCACCAACATGACGGTTGCCGTGCCCTCTCTGATTTCTATCGGGGATTCGGCCCAGAGGAGGTGAGGATGAAGAGGACTGTGACTCTTTTACTTACAGTGGGGGTAATTACCAGTTTAATCCTGGCCGGCTGCCTTCAGATAACGCCAGTAACAGAACCGGCCCAAGAGTCAGAACCGCCCCCAGCAACGGAACCGACACCAGCACAGCCCACTACGCCAGCCGCGGAGACGCCGGCGGCTGATTACAGTGATATTCTCTCCTTCTTTGGAGAGGCGGAGAGAGAGCTAAATCATGTGGAGGTATATCTTAACAACGGTAAGTTTAGCGAAGCGCGCCAGTCTATTGTGGATGCTCAGCTTCACCTGTCAGATGCGGAGACGCTCCTTTCTGAGGCAGACCTGAGCCAGACCGAAGAGGAGGACACCACCCTGGCCATCTCCTGCGCCAACGAAGTGCTGGTGGGCTACAGTAAACTGGTAGACGTGCTGGAAGCGATGGAAGACGGCGCCTGGCTCACCTGGGGGCCATACCATGAAATCATCGATAGCATCACGGAGGCGCAGGCCAGACTGACTGCCGCCCAGGAGATAGCATCGGGTATTACCGACCAGACATTATTAGAGGGTATGGAGTTTGCTGAGTTTATAGCTAGCATCGATGAAATGTTAGAGCAGCTTCAAGCCGAAGAACTGCTGGTAGCTATCAAGGTGTATACCTACATCGACAAGATTGACCCGGAATCAGTGCGGGATTTAGCCATTGAGATAACCGAGGACGCCACCAATGACAAGAAGGCGGTTACGGCGATTTTTGACTATGTCCGCGACACCATCAAATACGTGAATGACCCCAGGGTTACGGAGCTAGATTTTGACTACGTCCAGCCACCCCAACAAACTATACAACGGGAGGCTGGAGACTGCGATGACCACGCCGTACTCCTGGCATCAATGCTGGAAGCAATCGGCTACAGTACCACCATCTGCTTCGTGGATACGGATGAAGAAGCGCCCCTGGAACCAAATCACATGAATATAATTGTAACCATTGACGACAGGGAATACATCCTCGAAGCCACCTGTAAGACATGCGACATGGGAGAATACCCCGGCGAAATGTATTACCAGGGCTATGATTATGCAGAGTTCAAGACAATGATGCTGGAAGCGATGGGCCAGGGTGTTTAACCAGCCACGCCCTTCAAGCTCTCTAAGCTGGATCCTGTGCCCGCCAGCATCAACCGCCCGCTAATTGAAAAAGGGGCCACTATGCTGGGTGTGGAGCTATCCGACCTGGTTACCGATACTATTATGGGCATACACCAAGTAGCTGACATGACAGGCCTCTAGCCCGAGACACCCCCGTCATGTCTGAGGAATATATCTCAACAAACCGCGTAATGTCAGCTCTAGCTCTTGCCAATCCGGAACATCTTGGTGCCACACACCGGGCACACACCCTGGGTCGCCGGCTTACCATTCTTCATGGTTATCGCCCTGGCGTCCTTCATTTCCCTCTTGGCTCGGCACTTAACACAATATGCCTGCATAGTCAACCTCCTTCCGACTGTGAATCAACCATAGACTATACTTCGCCCCATGTCAATAGCCTGAAAGTCTTCACCCGAACCTATGAGACGGATAACAGGCTGCCTAAAGCGGCGAGGTCGGGCTCGGTCTCCAGCGAGCGCACCCGGGATATGATTTCGGCTCTGTCTTCCCCGGAGAAGACAGGGGCAGCCAGTCCCTCAAATTTCTGTATCACTTCCTCCCAGGAAAGCGGGTTCTCCGGGTCTCCCCTGGGGTAGTCAACCCTGGTTGAGAATTTCTTACCATCTTTGGTGACTATCTCAACGCTGGCCGGCCACTTCCTGGGGTAGACATTGTCCAACCCGGCGTCGGAAATACAGGAGATCCGGTTCATCATCTCCCCGACCTCGGGAGACCTGAGGTTCGCCTCCGTATATTCGTCCAGAGAGGCTCTACCGTAGAGAATAGCCAGAGCGGCACCGAAGGGCATACTGAACTGAGCATCGACCACCGTCCGCGGACTGTATTTCACCTCCCGGGGCTCGACGACTATGGGAAAGCCGGCCTTCAGTATTCCCAGCTTTACCTCGGCCACATCCTGCGCCCCCAGGTTGTCCTCCCTCATAATCTTCAAGATACCGTCAATCGGGCCCTGCTTGTAGCGGCAGCAGGCATGGGGCTTGATGCTGACCCTCATGACCTCAAAAGAGTCCCCGAGCCCCGCCACTAATTTGCCGGGGTCGGGGCTATCGGAATAGGCGTGGAGAAAGCCATATCCGCCCTCCAGGATGGTAGTCGGGCCGGTGAAGCCTCTCCGGGCGAGGAGCGCCGCAATGATGCCGCTTTGGGCTGCCCATCCCGGGTGCAGCCGCTTCACCCAGGAACCATCCGTCAAAAACTCCATCGAACCCGCCGCCTGGCTGCCGGCAATACCCAGGGCATTTATTATCTCCCCCTGACTAAGGCCGAGTATCTTGGCCGCCGCCGCCGCCGCCCCGAAAGCACCGCAGGTTCCCGTGGGGTGAAAGCCCCGGGCGTAGTGACTGGCTGGGTTCAGGGCCTTACCGAGCCGGATCATAACCTCATAACCTACTACCACCGCCTCTATCAACTTTCTTCCGTCACACCCCGCCAGTTCAGCAGCCGCCAGGGCTGCGGGAAAGATAGCGACCCCGGGGTGGGACGAAGACTCGTTACTGACATCGTCCAGCTCCAGAGAATGGGCCGCGGCACCGTTGGCCAGAGCGGCATAGTGAGCGGATGCCCTTAGGTCGCTACCGATAACGACGCAACCCCCGGCAGCATTATCTACATCCGTGATGAAGCTACGCACCACCCGGGACGATCTCTCCAGGGAGCCCCTGGCGGCGACCCCCAGAAAGTCCAGGGCAAGGTACCTAACCCGGTCAACGACTTCAGGGGAAAGCCCCTGGTAGCCTAGCTTATGGCAGAAACCCGCTATCTCCTTAGTGGCTCCCATCTCAGCACCTCCTCATTCAAGTTCGCCCTCTCCATGTTGCTACTATTTTACGCAGCTATCCCTTTCCTTTCAACTCCAGCACAGAAAGCGGCCCGGTCCGGCTACGGCTCCGCTTTGTCATCCGGGCTTAAAGCGCCTATAATGGCCACTAGCTGGCCCGGCACGGTGAATTATATACTAGGGGTGACCATCTGTGAAGACGAGCGATTTCGACTACTCTCTGCCTCCAGAGCTTATTGCCCAGACGCCGGTTGAACCCAGAGACCAGGCCCGGCTCATGGTCCTGAAGCGCAGTGATAGCTCGCTAGAGCACCACCGCTTCTATGAGGTTACGGACTATCTCGGTAAGGGAGACGTGCTGGTTTTTAACGACAGCCGGGTTATTCCGGCCCGCTTAAGTGGCCGTAAGGCTGACACCGGCGGTAAGCTGGAGCTCTTGCTCCTTAGGCGGCTGGCTCCCAATCTCTGGGAAACGCTGGTGAGACCGGCACGCCGAACCAGGGTTGGCAGCCGCCTGGAGCTGGTGGACGAGCCGACGGAAGGTAGCGAGCAGGTTGCCAGGGTCAGCGCCGAGGTAGTGGCTGTAAAGGACACGGGCCGGCGAGTGGTGCGCTTCTCCGACGAAAGCCGGCTCCCGCACCTGGGCAGTATCCCATTACCGCCCTACATCCACGCCCCGATAAAAGACCCGGAACGCTATCAGACGGTCTACGCCAGCGCGTCGGGCAGTGTGGCGGCACCTACCGCCGGGCTGCACTTCACCCCGGGACTGATTAGCCGAATAGAGGCCAAGGGAGTAAGCTGCCTCTTCGCCACCCTGCATGTCGGGCTGGACACCTTTCTCCCGGTCCGGGAGGAAAACCCCCTTGAGCACCCGATACACCGGGAACTGGGGCTGATAAGCGAGGAGGTAGCTGGCTGCCTGTCTCAGGCAAAGAGAGAGGGGCGGCGTATTATATGCGTGGGCACGACCACGGTAAGGCTGGTCGAGGCGGCGGCTCAAGCCTCAGACCCGCTCCACCTCGAGCCGTTTGA
>DUEB01000054.1 GCA_011176655.1 Dehalococcoidia bacterium
GCTGACTACGAGGAAGAATTTGTGGAAAGATTTGTAGAGATAGGGAAGGCTCACAATCTATCAAAATCTGAGATAGCCAAGTTAGGGAGTAACTGGCTTTTAGGCGAGAGCAGTCGCATAATAAATGCTAGTAACATAGATTTTACTGACTTTGCATTAAGGGTCAGCCCGGAACGGCTTGCCAGGTTGACGGACTTGTTAGTGAAGGGTAGTATAACTGGAACTACCGCGAAACCTGTGCTTGAGGAAATGTACCGGACGGGGCAGGGGGCCGAAGACATCATTAACCGGCAGGGACTGAGCCAGATAAGCGACCAGGAGGCACTCGAAGCTGAGGTCGTAGCCGTAATAAGCAGTAACCATAAGGCGGTAGCCGATTATAAAGCCGGCAAGACAGAGGCCCTCAAATTTCTGGTCGGGCAGGTAATGAGGGCCACCAAAGGGCGCGCCAATCCAGGTCTGGTAAGCGAGCTACTAAAGGGAAAGCTTGAGGGACAATAGATGCAAACCAATCTTAATATAGCTCAAATCCTGTTATCCGTAGCCTTGATAGTGATTGTTCTCTTCCAGGTGAAAGGCGGTGGGCTGGGCGGTATCTTCGGGCAGCAGAGCGGCGTCTACCGCACGAGACGCGGGGTGGAAAAGGTTCTGTTCCGACTGACCATCGTCTTCATAACCACCTTCCTGGCAATCTCAATCATATCGCTCCGGCTTGGCTAACTGTGGGAGGACAACTCTGGAAGCTATAGAGGTAGCCCACCAGGTAGTTGCCGCAGCCAGCGAAAAAAAGGCAACGGATATCGTGCTGCTGGATACCCGCGGGGTGTGCAGCTTCGCCGATTACTTCGTGATGTGCAGCGGTGAGAGCAGTAAGCAGATTGAGGCCATCCGCGATGAAATCGGGCACACCCTGAAGAAAGAAGGTATCCTACCCCACCACTACGAAGGAGCCGTAGACTCCGGATGGCTCTTGATTGACCTTAGGGACGTTATTGTCCATATCTTCGCCCCCATCGAGCGCGAGCACTACCAGCTCGACCAGTTGTGGAGCCAGGCTGCCCCGATAGTCAGGATTCAGTAGCTATGCCGGCACCGCTAGGGAAAAATCTCGCCCTCCCCAAAGAAGAGCCTGATTTCCTGCTCGGCGGTCTTCGGAGAATCAGAGCCGTGGATGCTGTTATGCTCGATATCGACACCGAAGTCACCCCTGATAGTACCCGCCTCAGCCTTAGCCGGGTCGGTTGGCCCCATTAACTTCCTAATCGCCCCCACGGCATCATCGCCGGCAAAGACCGCGGCGACTATCGGCGCCGAGGTAATATAGCTTACCAGACCCTCAAAGAAGGGCTTCTCCCTATGGACAGCGTAATGACGCCCAGCCAGCTCCCTGTCCATGTGCAACATCTTTATGGCTACCAGCTTGAGTCCTTGAGACTGTAAGCGGCCAATGATGGCACCGGCCAGTCCTCTCTCCATAGCGTCGGGCTTAATAAGTACCAGAGACCTTTCCATAGGCTTCGTCTAAACTCCTTTTTAAGATTTCTATCGGCTAGCGTTTGAGGAGGCTATCCAGCCCGGCTACCGTGACCTCCTCCAGGGTATCAACGATAAGGTCAGCCCCGGCAAGCTTAGTCCTGGGGTTGGTGCTGGTTACGGCGATGCAGGGCATTCCAGCTCTCTTAGCGGCGCTAACCCCGGCCACCGCATCCTCGATGACCAGGCAGTCCTGAGGCCCAAGTTCCAGTCTCTCCGCAGCCAGCAGAAAAACCTGGGGGCTCGGCTTCCCCTCGGTCACCTCTCTACCGAAGACAATGACCCGAAAAAAGCCGGCGATACCGAGCTCCCGGGTAACCAGCTCAATATTCTCTAACGGGGCGGATGACCCTATCGCCTGAGAGAAGCCGTGTTCCTTGAGAGCCTGCATCAGCCCGATTGCCCCGGGCAGCGGCTTTATGTGGGCACCAGCCCGGTGACGAAAGAGCTCTTCTTTCTCAGCCGCCATAGCCTCCATTTCACCGGACGAGATTTCGCTACCCAAAACGTTCCTGATTATGGCGTCGTTCCTCTTACCGAAATTGCGTCTGAAGTCGTCCTCGGTATAGCTGGCACCCCGCTGGCGAAAGACCTCCTGCCAAGCCCTGAAGTGATAGGGGGCAGTGTCGGCGATGACGCCATCCATGTCCCAGATTACCGCCTTATGCTGATGGCGCATCGCCAGCGGGCTGACCCCATTTGTCATCAGGAATAATAACCTCCGAGCTGATATATTGCTTGGCTTTAGCCGTAGCCACGACGGTGCCATCCTTCAAGGTCAAGCTGGCTTCGGTATCAACAAATCTCCTTGCCTTATTGCTCACCCAGGCGGTGATAGCCAGGGGCTCGCCTATCGATACCGGCCGTTTGAACCTGACCTCCATGGCTGCGGTGACCCCGCCCACCTTCTCAAAGCAGGCGACATAACCCATGGCCTCATCAAGCAGCGAGCTCAGAATGCCACCGTGAATAATCCCCTTCCATCCCTGGTGTAGTTCAGTCGGGGTGAAACTGGATGTCGCCACCTTGCCATCCCAGTTAAACTCCAGCTTCAAGCCGCAGGGGTTTCGCTTACCGCAGCCAAAACACAGGTCGCTGGCGGCAATTGACATTTCCGGTCCGGTTACCATTTTCGTCTCCCCATTCTATTTTTTGCCACGCTTTGGCTTGGTGATGTGCGGTCTCCTCAGGTATATGGGACTCAGGGCAGCCGGACTGTCAAGGTCTCCGGCCGCTAGCCGCCTGTTTCCCAGCTCGGCCAGAAAACCGGCCCGCCGCAACCGGGCAGCCGGCGGGGCGATTACCGCCTTCTTCCCGAGCTGCTTCTTTAACCGGTCGTCGAGGGAGGCGCTCAGCTCACCGCAGAATATGGTCTTTCTCTCTATCCGGGCACACAGCGCCTCTACGGTAGTGATGTGCTCGCCGATAATCGGCTGCCAGCTACCGCCCTTCATCTGATAGACGGCGGCGGCAATCTCACCCCGGCCGGCATTAAATACCGGACAGACCGGTAAGCCGGCTTCGGCGTGCTGGTAGGCCGCTACCGCCAGGGTGCTGATACCGACGATAGGAACGCCCAGGCTCAAGGCGAGCCCCTTAGCCGTGCTGATACCGACGCGCAGCCCGTTATAACTCCCCGGACCCTTAGCCACCATAATGCCCGTAACAGAACCAAGCTCAAGCCCGGTCTGGCTCAGGAGACTGGCCAGGCAGGGCAGCAGGGTAACGGTGTGGTTCTGCCCGCAGCGCCAGCTTAATTCGGCCAGTATCTGGCTATCCTGAACCAGGGCCAGGCTGGCGGTATCGGTTGAGGTATCGATAGCCAGTTGCATCAGTCACTCTTCCGGCAAATGAAAAAGCTGCCCCAGCTGTGCCAGTAATTCCCGGTAGCGCGCACCACCGGACTTAAAGTGGAGGCTGCGCCGGGTATCATCCAGGAATTTTATCTCAATCCAAAGGCGCTCGGCGGGCAGTAGCGCTAGCCCCTTCTCAGCCCATTCTACAACACAGACGCCGCCCCCGTATAGATAATCGTCCAGGCCCAGGTCATCGATTTCCGCCAGGCGCTCAAGCCGGAACAGGTCCATGTGGTACAGCCTCAGCCGGCCGGCAAGCTCTCTCACGATAACGAAGGAGGGGCTTAAGGCGTAATCCTTGATATCCAGCCCCCAGGCGATACCCTGAGTGAGACAGGTCTTCCCGACCCCCAGCTCCCCGACCAGGAGAAAGACATCGCCCGCCTGGGCCAGTTCGCCGATACGGACGCCGATCTCTTGAGTCTCCTCCGGGCGGTGGCTTACCACATCAAGACGGTCTAGCTTCATCTCTGCCTAAAGTGCTCCCAGCCGCCACTAGGTAGCTTAAAGGGATTTCCCTCCCGGTCAGCCAGAGCCACCCTATTTTCTGCATCGGCGACCATGTCGCCGATTACCGTGACCGGGCACTCAGCCGTTTGGGTAATTCTATCGATAACCCCGGCATCACCGGTAAACAGGAGCTCGTAGTCCTCGCCCCCCGAAAGTGCCAGCTCCAGGGCCTTCTCGCCGAAGCCCGTCCTGACCGCAGGGTCAACGGGCACCGCGTCAACATCGATGCGGGCGCCGAGCCGACTTGCCCGGCAGATATGTCCCAGGTCCGAGACCAGGCCGTCACTTACGTCTATCGCCGCTTTAACCCCACACTCTAAAAGCAGCTTGCCTTCAGCTATTCGCGGGTGGGGATGCAAGAAAGCCTCTTTCAGGCGGGCATTAGTCCCGGCATCGAAGTGGAGCTTCTTAGCGAGCATCTCCCAGCCGGCGCTGGCGGCTCCTAAATGCCCGGTAACCGCCACCTTATCACCCACCTTAGCCCCGGAGCGGGTGAGCATGTTTTCAGCGTGATTCTGGATAATACCGAGGACGGTGATGTTAAGCGCCACCTGCGGGCTGCGGCTGGTATCGCCGCCCACGATAGCCACCCCGAACTCCTGTGCCAGGCCGGTCATCCCCTGGTAGAGAGCCAGGACGTCACTAACTTCGGTGTCGTCGGGCAGCGCCAGCGAGACCACGGCATACCTGGGCAGACCACCCATAGCGGCAATGTCGCTCAGGTTAACCGCCAGCGCCTTCCAGCCTACCTCCCACCAGGGGGTAATATCCAGGGAAAAGTGGACGTCCTGAATAAAGGAATCAACCGTAACCAGCTGAACTCCGGCGTCACCACGCCAGGCTGCGGCATCGTCACCGATGCCGATTATGAGATTCCGCCCGGCAGGGGTCTTTCTCGTCTGCGTCGGCGCAGCGATTTCCGCCACAAGCTCTATCAGCCCGAATTCACCCAGTTCCGAGACCTTCACAGGCAGATTATAGCACGCTCAGATTCAGGCTAACAACCAGAGCCCTAGCCATAGCCAGCGAAAGCTGTTATATTCTTTATGGGGCGCCTGACGCCACTGCCGTAGCCAAGATTCAAGGGAGAGGCCACTTGAAAGACACACTTGAGATAGAGACGAAGCGGCTCCTGCGCCGTTTCGGTCTCCGGGCCAGAAAGGGGCTGGGACAGCACTTCCTTACTGATGAAGGCGCACTTAAGGCAATTATCCAGGCTGCTGAGCTGGCTCCCAGCGATATTGTTATCGAGGTCGGCCCCGGACTGGGAGTACTGACCAGGGAGCTGGCCGGTAAGGTAGCGTGGCTCTTTACCGTCGAGCTGGACAGTAAACTGGCTGCTATCCTGCAAAAAAACCTGGCTTCCCTACGCAATGTCAGCGTCATCAACCGGGATATTCTTGAGATTGACCCGCCGTCCCTGCTTCGGGAGACGCCGGCGGGTCTTCCCGAGCTCGCCGAGAGCGCCTTAAGCTATAAGGTGGTAGCCAACCTTCCCTATTATATTACCTCACCCGTGCTGCGCCACTTCCTGACAGCCCAGGCTAAGCCCCGGCTGATGGTGGTCATGGTGCAGAAGGAGGTTGCCGAGGCTATTACCGCCAGGCCAGGGCGGATGAGTATCTTGAGCGTCAGCGTCCAGTTTTACGGCCAGCCGGAGATAGTAAGCTTCGTGCCCGCCGGCTGCTTTTACCCGGCACCGGAGGTCGACTCAGCGATACTGAGGATAACGGTGCCTCCCGAGCCGGCAGTCGAGGTTACCGATGAAGACAGCTTCTTCAGCCTGGTGCGGGCTGGCTTCAGTGCCGCGCGTAAGCAGCTCGCTAACTCTCTGGCTCAGGGTCTCAAGCTCCCCAAGGCTGAAGTCCTGCCCCGGCTGCAAAAGGCGGGTATAGCTCCCCAGCGCCGGGCGGAGACGCTCAGTTTAGAGGAGTGGTCCGGGCTGTGGCGGGTTTTTAACCAGCTAGGGGGGAGCCAGACAGAATGCTGACCGTTTTAGCCCCGGCCAAGGTAAACCTCACCCTTGAGGTGCTGGCAGAGCGCCGGGACGGTTTTCACGAGATCCGCAGC
>DUEB01000055.1 GCA_011176655.1 Dehalococcoidia bacterium
ATATCAGGTCCGACGACATAGGTCAGCCCGACCAGTAAGAGCAGCGAAATCAGTTCGTAACCAGAGAACTCTGGGCTGACGGGAAAGGTAAAATGCCCGGTTGGTAGAGCCCCGACCAGCCCGCTCCAGCCCCCGAGGCGCGATATCACCAGAGCCAGGCCGCCAAAGATGCCAGCCAGGATTATCCCGGTCTGTACGGCATCGGTGCGGATGACAGCCTGCTGGCCACCCAGCACGGAGTAGGTGATAAAGATAATGGTAAAGACCACCATCCACAGCAGCGGAGAGCCCATGCCTAAGACACTCAGCAGTGTCCCCGAGGCTATAATCTGAGCGGCGATGACGCCCACCCAGGCGACCACGATGAGGACTGAAGCCGCCAGACCAACCCGACTGTCATATTGCCTGGCTACCAGCTCGGGCAGGGTATAGAGCCCGAAGGCTCTCACCTTCTTAGCCAGGAAGAGCCCCAGAACCACGAGCCCGATACTGCCCACCAGTAGCCACCAGGCTCCGCTTAAGCCGCGGCTAAAACCCAGCCCGGCCATGCCTACGGTAGCTGAGCCGCCGACGATAGTAGCCAGCAGCGAGCCGGTAATAAGCAGGGTGCTTCCCTTCCTGCCGGCGACGAAGAAATCATCAATCCCCCTCGCCTGTTTGCGACTCACTATTCCGATGACAATCATACCCAGGAAGTAGGCCGCAATAATTATTAGCTGAAGCATCTTGACCCTTTCGGTGTTAAATTAGCCATGCATATAGGCATCTTTAGAGTTTAGCACGAAATTATCTGGGGAAGTTAGCCCTAACCTGGAAACCATACCGCCGACTATCCCCACCACCGGGGGCTGTCTGGCTTACCTCAAGTCTTTATCTCATCTTAGAGAGCGGAGTTTGATTTATTTTACGGGACAGGATATAATCTATAAGCTCGACAGTTACTGGACTGGACAGCCAGGATACAGCCAGTGCCTGAAGGAGTATCCGTCTACTCATTTTACCAGAATCTCAAGCAGAGTGAATAACGTGATTAACAAAAGGGGATAAGCCATGAATAGATTTAAGGGAGCTCATTACCTGCTTTGTTTGGCTCTGCTCCTTGGGGTATTTAGCGGCTTGCTCGGCGGCCATGTTGTCCTTGCTGCCCAGGGAAGTAGCCAGGCTGCGGTCTTGCCACCGCCGGCCCAGGAGGAACCGCCACCTGAGGAACCCGCTGAAGAGAGCCTTGAAATCTATTCCAGCTATCCTGCCCTGCAAAACACCATTGGCAGCGCCTTTGAGTTTGAATTAACCCTGTTCTACGAAGGAGGTAGCGAGCCCAGGACCTTTGACCTTGACCTGACCACGCCTGAGGGATGGATGGGGGTCTTTCTCGGGGGCTATCCAGAGACGGAGATATCAGCCTTTACCGTAGAGCCGGGCAAGAAGAGAGAGACAGTCACGCTCATAGTCGGTCCCTTATCAGAGGCTTCTGCGGAGGCTGGTGACTACGTGTTTACCGTCAGGGCAGCCTCGGGCGGCGTGTCAGACAGCGTTGACCTCAAAGCAGTGGTTGTCCCGGCGCCGCCTCAGTATCTGCTGTATCTGTCTACCTCCACACTGGTCAGGAAATTTCAGGTGAAATCTAACCAGGATAATCACGTGTCGATGCAGCTGGCGAACTCATCTACCGGCACGGTGAACAATATCATCTTCAGGGCAGAAAACCCGGAGGGCTGGAACATAACCTTCACTCCGGACTCGCTGGCAATCCTGGAATCGGGGGTTACCCAGGAGATAGATGTCGTCATTAACCCACCTGCCGGTACCGAGGCTGGTGATTATTCCCTCACTGTGGAAGCCGTCGGGGACGAGGCCGAGATGGCCCGCGAGCTCAGGATAACCGTGGTAACCACGACCGTTTGGGGACAGGCCGGTATCGGCATTGCGATCGCCATTATTGTCGCCCTGGCAATCTGGTTCCGACGGGCCGGCCGGCGGGAAGAAGCCAAAACTACCGGCTCTACCAACTGGTTTAAGCGAGCCGTAAGCCGCCTCAGGCGAGACGACAGTCGGTGAGTGAGCTAGCAAGATGTTCATCGTAGAAACGAAAGACCTGACTAAAAAATACGGCAGGATTACTGCGGTCGACGGGTTAAACCTTCGCATCGAAGAGGGTGATATCTTCGGCTTTCTCGGCCCCAACGGCGCCGGAAAGACGACCACGATATTGATGCTGCTCGGGCTCACCGAGCCGACCTCGGGTAGTGCCTACGTGGCGGGCCACAACGCTACCCGGGAGCCGCTTGAGGTTAAGAGTATCACTGGCTATATCCCGGAAAAGGTGGGCTTCTATGAGGATTTAACTGCTGCCCAAAACCTGGTCTATACCGCGCGGCTCAATGGTCTCTCCGACGGGCTGGCCAATAAAAGGGCCGCCGAGGCGTTGGATATAGTCGGCCTGCCGCGCGCCGCCGAACGGAACGTGTCCGAGTTCTCCAGAGGCATGAAGCAGCGTCTGGCGGTTGCCGATATCCTGATTAAGCAGCCCAAGATTGCCATCATGGATGAGCCTACCTCGGGGATAGACCCCGAAGGCATCGTCCAGGTGCTTGACCTGATAGCCAAGATAGCCAAGGAAACAAATATGACTATCGTCATGTCCTCCCACCAGCTGTATCAGGTTCAGCGAATCTGTAACCGGGTGGGTATCTTGATGGACGGACGTCTGGTAGCCGAAGGACTGCTGGAAGAGCTGAGCAGAGAGGCCATGGGTGGCGTCCAGTTCAGGATTGAGATTAAACTGACCGAAATTACGCAGGCCATCGTCGAGGCTATCAAGCAGATTAGCGGCGTGCTCAGCGTGGAGCAGTCACCGAGCGGGCTGACCATTAACTGCTCGGAAGACCTGAGACCCCAGATAGCCAAGAAGATTGTTGACACGGGCGGTCTAATGGTAGAGATGAAGATTCAGAGCTACGCTCTGGAGGATATATACCTGAAGTATTTTAGAGAGGGCTAGCATGCGCGGACTGGTAGCCATATTCGATAAGGAGCTGGCTGACTATCTCATAAGCTGGCGCGGCATAATACTCTTTGCCGTGGCCCTCCTGGTTACCGTGGTTGCCATCTACGGGCCGGCCGGTGCTCTGGTAAATATCAGAGAGCAGCTCGGTGAGCCGACCCAATTCGGGCAAACGCAGTTTGTCTTTCTCAACCTCTTCACCACCTCTGGCGAAGGCTCGTATGCATTCCTGTTCTTTATCACCATGTTTATCGTCCCCATAGTCGGCATTGTCCTTGGCTTTGATGCCATAAACAGGGAAAAGAACAGCGGGACGCTGAGCCGGCTCCTGTCCCAACCTATCTACCGGGATACCGTTTTCAACGGCAAGTTTCTGGCCGGGATAGTAACCATGGCTATCATGCTGACCAGTGTCGTACTGCTGGTGGCGGGTCTGGGGATGAGGTCCATCGGGGTGCCTCCCAGCTCGGAGGAGGCGTTACGGCTGTTTCTATTTCTGGCGTTGACCACCCTCTACGGGTCTTTCTGGCTGGGTCTGTCCATGCTGTTCTCTGTCCTCTTCGAGCGGGTGGCTACCTCAGCCATGGCGTCAATAGCCATCTGGATATTCTTTCTTCTGTATACCCTCACCGGCTTCATTCCCAATGCGGTTGCCAATATGCGCGTGCCTCTTAGCGATACGCCTGCCACCCAGGAGCTAATCAGATATGCCACGGTTCAGATCGCGGCGACGCGCGTGTCGCCGATTTACCTCTTTCAGGAGGCGATGTACGTCCTCCTGGCTCCGGGAACCAGAACCGCCACGGAGTATCTCCAGATTTACGCCTCGGGTGCCGAGTGGCAGCCCGGACCCCTGCCCCTGAGTCAGACCATGATTACCATCTGGCCCCATCTGGTGACCTTTGTGGCTATCGCTGCGGTGTTCTTCGGTGTCTCCTACTACAGGTTTACCCGCGAGGAGATCAGGTCTACCTAGCGGCGCCGTAAGCCGGGCCCCAGCCGCCACCAGGACAGAGCGCTATCCGCCGTGAGTTCAGCCTGCTCAGCTACAGAGGCCGGTCTATGCCGTCTTCAGGCTCACCCCCATAACCATAGATACTCCGCAAACCAGGAAGGCTGTAGGGCATAAAGCACCTACAGCCTTACGTCGGTCTCGAGGGCTTTCCCATATTTCGGGCTGCCGGTGTCCCCGAGAGCACTAACGAAACTGAGTCTGTTGTGGAGGGGTGTTAACCATCTTCGTCGACTGAGCTATGGCTTGTCTCCGGTGGCTGAAAAGCGGGCGGCGCAGGAAAGAGGGAACATCCAGCTCCTCTTCACTCTTCAAGCTCTTCAGGAATTGATTGACCTCGTCCTCCTGAGTAGCCTCACTCATTCCCGTCTTGGAAGCAAACCCGGTGGCAATCAGCGTAATGCGGACATCGTTATCCATGTCAGGGTCGTGGGCCACACCAAAGATAATGTTTGCCTCAGGGTCTACCGCCTCCTTGATTACCGCAGCGGCTTCATTAACCTCAAACAGGGTGAGGCTGCTCCCGCCGACAACGTTGAAGAGCACTCCCCTTGACCCGCCGACAGAGACGTCTAATAGTGGGCTGGACAGGGCTTCCTTAGCCGCCTCCACGGCGCGATTCTTGCCCGAGGCGATACCAATGGACATCCAGGCAGGCCCGGCGTCCTTCATTATCGCCTTGACATCGGCAAAGTCGAGGTTAATCAGACCGGGGACGGTGATGACCTCGGAGATGGCCTGGACCCCGTGTCTTAAGACATCGTCGGCCAGCTTGAAGGCGCTGTCCACCTCCGTCTTCTGGTCACAGAGAGCCAGCAGGCGGTCGTTGGGGATGATAATCAGGGTATCAACCTTGGTCAGCAGGTTGGTGATGCCCTCGTCGGCTACCTGACAGCGGCGGTTACCCTCGAAGGCAAACGGCTTGGTAACCACGGCAATGGTCAGGGCACCACTCTGTTTCGCTATTTCAGCGATAACCGGGGCTGCCCCGGTGCCGGTGCCACCGCCCATACCGCCGGTGATAAACACCATATCCGCACCAGAGACGATTTCCTTAATATCGTCACGGTTCTCCTCAGCCGATTTCTGTCCCAGGATGTAATCACCGCCGACGCCTAGTCCTTTGGTCAGCTTCTCCCCGAGCTGAACGCGCGTCGGAGCCTCGGTAATGGCCAGGGCCTGGGCATCAGTATTCATGGCGATAAACTCTACCCCCCGAATCTCCTCCTGTACCATGCGCGTTACCGCATTACAGCCACCACCGCCCAAACCGATAACCTTAATCTTAGCTGGGTTGGCTACAAAACTTGTTTTCGCCATCGCCTCCTCCTTTCTATACCTTTTAGTTAGGTTCCGCAGGCCATTGTCAGCTAGCGGAACAGACTTTTAATCCGTGACATGAAACGGCGCAAGAGCCCGCGGGACTTCCAGAGATGCCGGCCTTCGTGTTTCAGTCCCCAGAGCAGCAGGCCAACACTGGTAGCATGTGCCGGGTCGCGCAGAATGTCGCTGATGCCGGGCATAGCGGTGGGCATCCCTACTCGTACCGGGAGTCGCAGTATGTCGCGCCCCAGGGCTTCGATACCGGACAGATTAGAAGTACCTCCCGTCAGGACCAGCCCGGCGGGCACCAG
>DUEB01000056.1 GCA_011176655.1 Dehalococcoidia bacterium
TCTCGGTAATTGACGTGCGCCAGGTAATAGACTGGGCCGGCACCAGAGACGAGATAGCCAGCGAGCAGATAGCGGTGGTCGGCATAAGCTTCGGCGGGTTCATCTCAGCCATCGCCATGGGGATAGATAGCCGCATTAGAGCCGGGGTCCTGATTACCAGCGGCGGAAATCTGGAGAAGGTTGCCTTCATGAGTAAGACCCTGCCCAAAAGGTGGGGCTTCCGGCACACCGAAGCCGAATTTAGCGCCCAGCAGCAACGCTACTTCCAGTACCTCAGTGAAGTAGCCGAGAAGGGCTGGGAGACGGCTGAGCCGGCGGAGAGGGGTTTCCTCATTGATGCCCTGACCTACGCTGGCTATCTCCGTAACCGTCCCCTGCTCATGATAAATGCGCACCGGGACGAGGTCATCCCCAGAGAGGCTACCCTCGATTTCTGGGAGGCAAGCGGCCGGCCCGCTATCTCATGGTTTCCCGGCGGCCATGCCACCATCTGGCTGTGGTACCCGTTTATCAAGCGAAAAATCAGCCGCTTCCTTAAGGTAACCTTCGGGCTGTAGGTTATAAACCCCAAGCCACCGTAGCTTCCCTTACTTGCTGTATTTAACGACTATAATTATAATAGGGGGAGAATAAACCAGGGGAGCAGGTGATTAGATGAAGAAGTATGGCCTGGAGAATATCCGCAATATTGTGCTGCTAGCCCACTGCGGCGCCGGTAAGACGTCCCTCGCCGAAGCTGTGCTGTTCACAGCCGGGGCGAACACCCGACTGGGTAAGGTGGACGACGGGACGACTGTCTCGGACTACGACCCTGACGAGATAAAGCGCCGCATTAGCCTCAACCTGACGACGCTCCCCTGCGAGTGGCAAGACACCAAGGTCAACCTGCTCGATACGCCCGGCTATACCGACTTTGTCGGTGAGGTAAGAGCGGCTATCCGGGTCAGCGAGGGAGCGGTAATTGTGGTCTGCGCCGCCTCCGGCGTCGAGGTCGGCACCGAGCAGGTCTGGAGATACAGCGAGGAGGCGGGTCTGGCCCGCCTTATCTTCGTTAATAAAATGGACCGCGAGAACGCCGACTTTTTGCGCACGGTGGCTCAGATTCAGGCAAAGTTCGGCGCCAAGTGTGTCCCCATCCAGCTTCCCATCGGGGCCCAGAACGATTTTCAGGGAGCGGTTGACCTGCTCACCCTGAAGAGCTACACCGGCTCCCCACCCAAAGAGGGGGAGCTCCCCACCTCGCTGGAGACCCAGGCAGGCTCTCTAAGGGAGAAACTGATTGAGACCATCGCCGAAATCGACGACCAGCTAATTGAGAAGTACCTCAGTGGCGAAGAACTCAGCCTTGAGGAGCTGACTAATGGCCTGCGTGAGGGGGTAATGAGCGGGCGTATCGTCCCCATTCTCGCCGGCGCGGCGACCCAGAATATAGGCACCCAAGCACTGCTGGACACGGCTTGTCACTACCTGCCCTCACCCAAAGAGCGGGAGGTGGTTACTATTGAGGGGAAGGATGAGCAGAGGCTCAAGCCAGACCCCGACGGCCCCCTGGCCGCCCTGGTATTCAAGACCAGCGCCGACCCATACGTCGGCAAGCTCACCTACTTTCGGGTCTACAGCGGCGTCATCGAGAGCAACTCCCAGGTATGGAATACCAGCCGCGGAGAACAGGAACGCCTGGGGCAGCTTTTCATCCTGAGGGGTAAGACCCAGGAGCCGGTAGACCGGCTCGGCGCCGGGGACATCGGCGGGGTCGCCAAACTAAGCCTGACCAGTACCGGGGACACCCTGGGCAGCCGCGATAAGCCTCTTAAAATCGCCCCCACCCTGTTCCCCGAGCCGGTCTTCAGCGAGGCAGTGCACCCCAAGGCTAAAGCCGACGTAGACAAGCTGGGAACAGCCCTGGCCCGCATCGTCGAGGAAGACCCCACCCTCAGTATTCACCGGGAGGCGGACACCAACGAGACTATTCTGTCCGGGCTCGGCGAGACCCAGCTTGAGGTAGCCGCCGATAAGATGCAGCGTAAATTCGGAGTCAATGTAACCCTGGACACCCCGAAGGTACCCTATAAAGAGACGATTACCGCCCCCGCCAAAGCCGAATACAAGCACAAGAAGCAGACCGGAGGGCACGGTCAGTACGGGCACGTTCGTCTGGCGCTAGAGCCTCTGCCCCGCAATAGCGGTCTTGAGTTCGTTGACCGGATAGTGGGCGGGGCCATCCCCAAGAACTACATCCCGGCGGTGGAGAAGGGGGTCAACGAAGCCATAAACGAGGGCGCGCTGGCTCGCTACCCGGTGGTGGACGTAAAAGCGACCCTCTATGACGGCAGCTTTCATCCGGTGGACTCGTCCGACATCTGCTTCAAGATTGCCGGGGCCGGGGCCCTGAAGAAGGGCATGTCCGAGGGGCAGCCTATCCTCCTTGAGCCAATAATGAACATTTCGGTGCGGGTTCCTGAGGAATTCACCGGTGATATTATCGGCGACTTAAACGCCAAGAGGGCCAGGGTTCAGGGTATGAACCCGGAGGATGGCATGAATGTCATTGAAGCCCAGGTGCCGCAGGCCGAGATTCTGCGCTACGCCATTGACCTGAAGTCAATAACCCAGGGGCGGGGCAGCTTCACCACAGAGTTCAGCCACTACGAGGAGACACCACCCCAGGTAAGTCAGCGGATTATCGCCGAAAGGCAGGCTGAAAGGGAAAAGAGCTAAACGGCTTCCCCCACACCCCACCTGATTAGCTTCCTTAATGATGCCTGACGCTTAGCACCGGTTCTAATCGGCCATTAGCTCCTTAATCTTGGCGGTGAGGGCCGGCAATATCTTCTTCCAGTCCCCGACCACGCCGTAGCTGGCTTCCCGGAAGATGTTCGCCTCCGGGTCCTTATTTATGGCCACAACCGTCTTGGCGCCGGAGCATCCGGTCATGTGCTGACTGGCCCCGGAAATACCTATCGCCAGATAAAAGTCAGGGGCGATAATCTTACCGGTAAGACCCACCTGGTAACCGGAGGGCACCCAGCCGTTATCGCAGGGCGGCCGGCTCGCCCCCACAGCCCCCTTAAGTATCCCGGCCAGTTCCTCCAGCTGCCTAAAGCCCTCAGCACCACCGATACCCCGACCGCCGCAGATTACCACCTCAGCGTCCTCCAGCCTTACCCCTTCCACCTCCTCCGCTACCCTCTCCACGAGCTCGGCCCTTATAGATGACGGCTCTAAGCCAGCCTCAACGGTAATGACCTCTCCCTGCCTCGAGTCGTCACGCTCCAGAGGGGACATAGCCTTGGCTCTAACCGTAGCCATCTGAGGACAGGCCTCGCTGGTGAAGACAGCCTGGGCATTACCGCCGTAAACCGGCTTGGTCTTGAGGAGTAGTTTCGAGGTCGGGTCAAGAGCCAGTTCCACACAGTCGGTAGTCAGGGCCGTACCCAGTCTGAAGGCCAGCCTGGGGGCCAGGTCACGACCAATAGAGGTCTGCCCCACTAGGAGTATCTGCGGCATAACCTGCCTGGCTACCTTTTCCGCAGCCAGAACATAGGCATCTGCCTGGTATGCCTCAAGCAGCGGGTCGCTAACCACGTATACCTTATCAGCCCCAAAGGCAATCGCCTCCTGGGCTAAACTGCCGACATCACCCCCGACCAGAAGGCAGTGTAGTTCCTGCCCCAGGTCGCCAGCCAGCCTACGGCCACAACCCAGAAGCTCGGTGGTGACTGCCGCCAGTTTGCCTTCTTTAGCCTCACCGAAAATCATAACCCCGCTATATTCCGACATCTAAAACCAGCCTCCTTAACGAACCGAAAGATTTCCTATACTGTAATCTATAATATCTTGGCCTCCCTGAGCTTCAGGGCCAGACTAGCCGCTGCCTCTTCGGGGGTCTCGCCGTCCACGATTTCACAGCTGCCTTCACGAACCGGCTGAAACAGCTTCACGAGTTCGGCGCGCCGACCGGCCTCCCCGAGCTGGGCCGGTTCGACCCTGATGTCGGCCGGCTTCCAGACAGTCGGCTCTTTCTTCTTGGCCGCCATGATACCCTTTATGGTGGGGTAGCGCGGCTCGCCGAGCTCATTGCTCACGGTAATCACCGCCGGCAGAGACAGGCTAATCACCTCATAGCCGTCATCGGTTACCCTCTCCACCCTGGCTTTGCCATCGGCAACCTCTACCTTCCGGGCCAAGGTTACGCTGGGCAGGCCTAATATCTCGGCAATGCCCAGACCGACCTGGCCGGCGTCCCAGTCAGAAGCCTGCCGACCGCAGAAAATAAGGTCGCAGTCGCCCAGCCTCTTAATGGCCATAGCCAGGGCATAAGCCGTCGTCCAGCTATCACCGGTGCCAAAGGCCTCGTCCTCAAGCAGGATAAGCTCATCCGCCCCCATAGACAGCGGCTTCTTGACCACATCCGGTAAGAGGCCAGTGCCCAGACTTATGGCCGTGATTTTGCCACCCTGGGCGTCCTTGATTCTAAGAGCCGCCTCCACCGCATACTCCGCATAAGGGTCGATTACCGGGGATATGCTCGGCGGTAGGGTTACCGTCTTCTTGGCGGCGTCAACCCTGAAGCTGGCCGGCGGCGCCTCAGGGTCAATTACCTGCTTGCAACAGACTACCATATTCATAACATCAGTAACCCCTCTCTTTTCTTTGATTGCACCAGTGGTCTTAGGTTAAAAGCCTAGCTAAATAGTCTAGCATCGGGGCAGACTGGTGTCAAACCTGGGGTCAGGCCTACCACGCGCTCAATACCGCTCAGGTCAGGGGTAATCTCTATTCCGGCTTCGGGGAAGAGGCTATGCAGCAGACCGGCTACGGTCCGGCTCTGCCCCATGCCCACCTCCAGAAGCAGGGTGCCCCCGGGACAAAGCCCCTCACCCAGCCCAGAGCATAACTCCCGTATCTTCTCCAGCCCGTCCCCACCCCCGTTCAGCGCCAGAGCCGGCTCAAAACCGGCCAGGCCCCTCCGGGAGACCTCTTCTTCCCCGACGTAGGGAAGATTGGCGACTATCAGGTCAACCGGCTCCGGTAGGGGACTAAGCAGGTCTCCCCGGAGGAGGCAGACTCTATCCTCCACACCGTGTTTCCGGCAGTTAAACCGGGCCACCCTGAGGGCCGGCGCTGAGACATCGGTGGCATAGATTCTGGTCTGGGGCAGGCCTAGCGCCAGACTGACGGCAACGGCGCCAGAGCCGGTGCCAATATCGGCGATGGTGGCGATAGGTCGCTCCCGGGCAAGGGCTAACGCCCTCTCTACCAGCAGCTCTGTCTCAGGGCGGGGGACTAAAACATTAGCGTCAACGTAGAAATCAAGCCCGTAGAACTCACGGTGTCCGGTGATGTAGGCCACCGGCTCACCGCTCAGGCAGCGCTCGATGAGCCGCCCGAAATCCGCTTCTTCTCCGGGACCCAGCTCGCGGTGAAGCTCCTGATAGAGCTGAACCCGGCTTATGCCCAGGGCATGCCTCAGGAGCAGCTCGGAGACCAGCCGGGAGTCGCTAATATGATGGCGCTCAAAGATGGCTCTTGCCTCACGGAGGGACTGCTTCAGGGTCATACCAGTTGCTTCTCCAACTGCTTTGCCTGGTCATCGGTAGCCAGGGCATC
>DUEB01000057.1 GCA_011176655.1 Dehalococcoidia bacterium
CCCGGATGATGCAAGAGCCAGGCTGAACACAAAAGATACCCCCAGAACTTGGCAAAATCTGAGGAGAGTGTTAATCTATTTAGTAGGAAAACAGTTTCCTACATCCGCCCTAAAGGAGATAGTAAGTTGGCTACGGTTCTGGTTAACGAAGAGGTCTGTATCGGCTGCGGGCTGTGTCAGGTGTACTGCGCTACGGAGCACTCCGCATCGAAGGACATCATCAAAGCCTACAAACGGGAGGCTCCCCGCCCCCTGCCCCGCGTCCGTGTGGAGAGGTGGGGGGAGGACTGGCTCACCGTCCGCTGCCAGCACTGCGATGTGCCCTGGTGCGTCTATGCCTGCCTTACCGGAGCCATGACCAAGGACCCGGAATCGGGTATCGTCAGCGTCGATGCCGAGAAGTGTATCGGCTGCGGGACCTGCCTGCTGGCCTGCCCCTACGGGGCGCTGAGCCGGGACAAAGACGACCGGGTGGTCGTTAAGTGCGACCGCTGCCCCGACCAGGAGATACCCGTCTGCGTGGCCAACTGCCCCAACGAGGCGCTGATACTGATTACAGAAGCGAAAACCACGGCGGGCGCCGCTTAAAGAGGTTTAGCATGAAAAGCTCAGACCGGAGAGAGATTACCATAATCGACTACGGTGCCGGGAACCTGCGCAGCGTGGCTAATGCCGTTATCAAGCTGGGCTATGAGCCGGTGGTAACCGGTAACCCCGACAAAGTACTGGCGGCCCGGATAGTCATCCTGCCCGGGGTCGGCGCCGCCGCCGATACCGTACACAGCCTGAGAGAGTTGGGCATGGAGGCGGTCATCCGCCGGCTGGTTCGGGAGAAACGGCCGCTTCTTGCCATCTGTGTCGGCTTGCAGGTCATGCTCTCCGAGACCGAGGAGGGGGGGCGGCATCCGTGCTTCGGGATAGTGCCGGGCAGGGTGAAAAGGCTGCCCGAGGGGCAAAAGGTTCCCCACATGGGCTGGAACCAGGTAAAGCAGCGCACTTCACACCCGATTTTCCAGGGTATCCCGGACGAAGCCAACTTCTACTTCGCCCACAGCTACTACGCCGACCCGAGTGATACCTCAGCCGTAGCCGGCACCACGGACTGCGGGGCAAGTATCTGTAGCGTCCTCATCAAGGACAACCTGGTAGCCACCCAGTTCCACCCGGAGAAGAGCGGAGACTACGGCCTGAGAATCTATACCAACTTCCTGCGCCTGGCAGAGCAGAGCCAGCCTGAACGGAGAACGAGGCAATGATAAACACTAGATACCTGATTATCGGCAACTCGGCAGGCGGTATCGGTGCCGCCGAGGCGATACGTGAGGTGGATAAAGCCGGCTCGCTCCTAGTCATCTCCGACGAGCCCTACCCCGCCTACTCACGGCCTATGATATCGGAGCACCTTGCCCAGGGATGCCCCCTGGAGAAGATGCTGTACCGGCCGGGTGATTTCTACCGGAAACTTAACATCCAGACCTTCCTGGGGAGAAAGGCTACCCGTCTCGACACGGCGAAGCATATCGTTGAGCTTGACGACGGCGAGCCGGTTACCTGGGAGAAGCTGCTGCTGGCTACCGGCGGCCTGCCCATCATTCCCCAGATAGAGGGGATTGAGCGGAGGGGGGTCTTCGGCTTCACCACCCTCGATGACGCCAGGGCGATTAGCGAGTTCCTTAAGGGGAAAGACCGGGCGGTGGTTATCGGGGGCGGTCTCATCGGGGTGAGCGCCGCCGAGGCCCTGGTCGAGCGAGGGGTCAAGGTCACTATTATCGAAATGAAGGAGCGCATACTGAACGTGATGCTCGATGAGGAGACCTCAAACATGGAAACGCTGGCCTTAAAACAGGCCGGGGTCGACATCATAACCGGGCACACGGTAGCCAGCATCAACGGCGCTTCGGCGAGGGACACCGCGAGCAGTGTTACCCTGGACGACGGAAGCCAGCTAGACTGTAACCTGGTAGTGGTGGCTATCGGCGTCCGGCCGCGCACCGAGCTTGTGTCCGCTACCGGAATCAGGGTAAACCGCGGCATTATAGTTAGCCGGCACATGGCTACCTCCGAGCCCGACGTCTACGCCTGCGGCGATGTAGCCGAAGCCTATGACTTTATCTATAACGAGAACCGGCTGACCCCCATCTGGCCCAATGCCTATCTCGGGGGCAGGGTGGCGGGGCTCAACATGGCCGGGGTTCCCACCGAGTACCCCGGCGGGACCGCCATGAACTCCCTGAAATACTTCAGGGTGGAAATTGCCTCCGCCGGCATGGTTATCCCTGATGACGATAGCTACGAGATAGTAAGCCAACAGCACGGCGACCACTACCGCAAGGTTATCCTGAAAGAGGGGCTCATTACCGGCATGGTCTTCGCCGGCGACACTGAGAAAGCGGGCATAGTCTTCAGCCTGATGAGGGATAGGGTACAGACTGACGGCTTTAAGGAAGCCCTGGTCGCCGAAGACTTCAGCCTGGCAGCCCTCCCCGAAGAGATATGGCGGCCCCGGCTGGCCGCGCCGCCTCAAGATAAAGCCAGAGTGGTAACAGCTCCGGAACAGCCCGAGGAAATACTGGTCGGCGAGTAGATAAGACTACGCTAGGAGTCAAAGATGAAAAATCTGAATCAGGTGCAGAACCCATACCACGATGACAAGGTAATCGATGCCTGCTCCATATTCGGGATCATGGCTACCTCCGGGAGGTGCTTCTCCGGGGAGGGTATCATCAGGGCGATTGCCAACATGCACGACCGCGGCAACGGCCTGGGCGGGGGCTTCGCCGTCTACGGGCTCTACCCGGAATATGCCGACCATTACGCCTTCCACATAATGTACCTGAGCGGCCAGGGCAAAGCCGAGGTCGAGACCTTCCTCAAGCAGAGGTTCTACGTGGCTATGGCTGAGGAAGTGCCGACGCAGGCTACCAGCGCCATCGTAAACCCGCCGCTGGTATGGCGCTACTTTCTGGAGGTAGACCCCAGGGAATGCGACGGCCAGTCGCCTGATGATTACGTCGTGGAACGGGTCATGGAGATAAATACCGGCATTAAGGATGCCTTTGTCTTTTCAAGCGGTAAGAATATGGCGGTATTTAAAGGGGTAGGCTACCCGGAGGAAATCGCCGAGTACTTCTGCCTGGAGCAGTATCAGGGTTATCTCTGGACTGCCCACGGCCGCTTCCCCACCAACACCCCCGGCTGGTGGGGGGGAGCCCACCCCTTCTGCATCCTGGACTGGACGGTAGTCCACAACGGCGAGATATCCTCCTACGGGACAAACCGGCGCTACCTGGAGCAATTCGGCTATCTCTGCACCATGCAGACCGATACCGAGGTGGTCGCCTACGCCGTTGACCTACTGATGAGAAAACATAAACTGCCCGTGGAGATTGCCGCCCGGGTGCTGGCGGCCCCGCTGTGGAGCGAGATTGAGCGCCGGCCCCCGGCGGAACAGAACCTGCTGCGCACCCTGCGCCAGGTATACGGCAGCCTGCTCTTAAACGGGCCCTTTACCGTAATTATCGCCCACCAGGGTGAGATGGTGGGACTTACCGACCGCATCAGGCTGCGCCCGCTCACCGTCGGGGAAAAGGATGATATGCTCTACCTCTCGTCCGAGGAGTCAGCCATCCGCCTCATCTGCCCCGACCTGGATAGAGCCTGGATTCCAGCCGGTGGCCAGCCCATAGTGGGCCGCCTCGGAGAGCCCCTCAAGCCACAACTGATAGCCGCCGGCGAGGAGATAGCCTTAAAATGCTGACGAAAAGGATTATTCCCTGCCTCGATGTCACTCAAGGAAGAGTGGTCAAGGGCACCAGCTTCACCAATCTGCGTGACGCCGGCGACCCGGTAGAGCTGGCTGATTTCTACTACCGTGAGGGCGCTGACGAGCTGGTGTTCCTGGATATCGGGGCCACTCCGGAAGGACGCGGCACCATGGTGGACATAGTGGAGCGCTGCTCGGAGCAGGTTTTTATCCCGCTCTCCGTGGGCGGGGGAATACGCAGCGCCGGCGACATGCGCCGTATGCTGGAAGCCGGCGCCGACAAGATAACCATCAACACCGCCGCCGTAAACAGCCCGGAGCTCATCAGCCAGGGGGCGGTAAGGTTCGGCGCTCAGTGTATCGTGGTCGCCATTGATACCCGACGCCAGGTAGACGGTGATGAACCGGGGTGGGAGGTGCTCACCCACGGCGGGCGAAAGCCGACCGGGATTGACGCCGTCTGGTGGGCGAGTGAGTCGGTCAGGCTCGGCGCCGGAGAGCTACTGCTCACCAGCTGGGACGCCGACGGCCAGCGCACCGGCTATGACCTGGAGCTAACGCGCACCATCAGCCGGACGGTGACGGTGCCGGTAATTGCCAGCGGCGGCGCCGGCAGCCTGGAACACCTATATCAGGCGCTGGTCACCGGGCAGGCAGATGCTGTACTAGCCGCCAGTATCTTCCACTACGGCACCTATTCCATACGCCAGGCGAAAGAATATCTAGCCAGCCGGGGCATAGCTATAAGAATCCAAGGGGAAGACCAATGAAGACCTACTTGCCGCCGAAATTTTTGGTAGAACGAGATAAAGAGCGCTGCATCCAGTGCCAGGTGTGTGTCAACCAGTGCAGCTTCGACACCCACTACTATGACGCCGAGGACGACGAAGTAAGGAGCCACGAGGAGAACTGCGTCGGCTGCCACCGCTGCGTCGCCTTCTGCCCCACCCGCGCCCTGAACATCCGGCAGAACCCCCTGGACTATAAAGACAACTACAACTGGCGACCAGGGGTGATTGAGGATATCTACAAACAGGCTGAGACCGGCGGGGTGCTCCTCACCGGCATGGGTAACGACCGGGACTACCGCATCTACTGGGACCACCTGGTGCTCAACGCCAGCCAGGTGACCAACCCTTCCATCGACCCCCTGCGCGAACCGATGGAGCTGACCACCTACCTGGGACGCAAACCGGACAGGGTGGAACTTGACCCGACTTCGGCAAGCCTGAAAACGGAAATCACGCCTCAGGTCAAGATTGAGGTGCCGGTGATGTTTGGGGCCATGTCCTACGGCGCCCTGAGCCTTAACGTCCACCGCTCCTTAGCCCGAGCCGCTAAAGAGGCAGGCACCCTGTGGAACACCGGCGAGGGCGGGCTGCACCGCAGCCTTTATCAGTACGGAGACAACACCATCGTCCAGGTGGCCTCGGGACGCTTCGGGGTCAGCCCGGACTACCTCGGCGCCGCCCGGGTGGTGGAGATTAAAATCGGTCAGGGGGCCAAGCCCGGCATCGGGGGACACCTCCCCGGAGAGAAGGTAAGCGCTGATGTATCCCTCACCCGCATGATTCCTCAGGGAACCGACGCCCTATCCCCGGCCCCACAGCACGATATTTACTCGATTGAGGACCTGGCCCAGCTGATATACGCCCTGAAGGAAGCCACCAACTACACCAAACCGATATCGGTCAAGATAGCCGCCGTCCACAACTCGGCGGCCATCGCCAGCGG
>DUEB01000058.1 GCA_011176655.1 Dehalococcoidia bacterium
TCTGGCTGCCGGCCGATAGATTGAGCTTGGTGGCGCCGTCCAGGGTGGGCACCTCAATCTCAGTGCCGAGCGCGGCTTGGGCGAAGTTGAGCGGGAGCTCATATATAATATCGTCACCATCCCGGGTAAAAAGCTCATGCGGTTTTACGGCCAGGGAGACATAGAGGTCGCCGGGGGGGCCACCCCTCTCCCCAATCTCGCCTTCAGCCTTCAGTCGTACCTGGGTGCCGCTATCTACCCCAGCCGGAATCTTAATCGAGATGCGCTGCTCGCGCTTTTCCTTACCCTTGCCCCGGCAGTGGGGACAGGGGTTGGTGATGATGCTGCCTTCGCCGTGGCACTGAGGACAGGTAGCGATGTTAGTGAAGCGGCCGAAAATGCTCTGTTGAACACGGCGTACCTGCCCGGCACCGTTGCAGCTAGGGCACTTGGTAGCCTGGCTACCTGGTTTTGAACCGGTGCCCTGGCATGAGGAGCAGGCTTCGGTGCGCAGAATACTGATTTTCTTTTCGCAGCCAAAGGCAGCTTCCTCAAAGGTAATATAGGTCTGGTAGGTCAGGTCGGTGCCGCGCTGGGGCCCGCGGCGGGCGGTGCCGGTGGCGCCGCCGAAGAAGGCGTCGAAGATATCGCCGAAACCGCTGAAGTCAAAGCCTTCAAAGCCGCGTCCAAAGAACCCATCAGCGCCCCCGTGACCAAAGCGGTCGTAGGCGGCGCGCTTATCCGGGTCGGAGAGCACCTGGTAAGCCTCGTTTACCTCTTTGAACTTCTCCTCGGTGCCTCCGTCGCGGTTGTGGTCCGGGTGGTACTCAAAGGCTAGCTTACGGAAAGCCCTCTTTACCTCCTCACTGGTGGCGTCTCTGGAAATACCGAGGACTTCGTAGTAGTCCCGCTTGACTGGCATTTATTCTCTACCTCACCCCCTGTGTCCCCCTCTCCTTCAAAGGAGAGGGGGATTTGGTATAAAAGGGGCGGAGCCCCTCTTTAACTCCCCCTTTTGGCAAATCTTATCTCGGCTCGAGCCGAGATAAGTGGCCGCTCTGTCTTTCTAAAGCCTGTTATTACCCGCTGGCAAAGGAGCATGGCACTTATATTTACTTAGACCTCGCGGAATTCTCCTTCCACGGTGCCTTCTTCACCCCCCTCTTTATCGGGTGGGGTCTCACCACCTTCCGGCGGCGGCGGTGGCTCAGCGCCCGGTGGGGGCTGTTGCTGGTAGACGGCCGAGCCTATCTTCTGCATGGTATCGTTTAGTTCCTGGGTTGCCTGGCGGATAGTCTCAATGTCGCTACCCTGTAGCGCCGAGCGCAGGGCGGCTATCTTGTCCTCCGTCTCCTTATTCAGGTCGGCTGGTATCTTGTCCTTGTGCTCCCGCAGCGTCTTTTCCGCGGTATAGGCTAAGGTGTCCGCGATGTTGCGGGCTTCAATCTCTTCCCGCCGCTTGCTGTCCTCGGCAGCATGTGCCTCGGCCTCGTGCTGCATCTTCTGCACCTCTTCCTTGGAGAGGCCGCTGGAGGCCGTGATGGTGATTTTCTGCTCCCGGCCCGTGCCCTTATCATGGGCCTTAACGTTGAGGATGCCGTTGGCGTCAATATCAAAGGTGACCTCAATCTGGGGCAGCCCTCTCGGTGCCGGCAGGATGCCGTCGAGCATGAAGCGTCCCAGGGTTCTATTATCTGCCGCCATGGGTCGCTCCCCCTGGAGCACGTGAATCTCGACGCTGGGCTGATTGTCCGCCGCCGTGGAGAATATCTGGCTCTTGGAGGTGGGGATAGTGGTGTTGCGCGGAATAAGCGGGGTCGCCACCCCGCCCAGGGTTTCGATGCCCAGGGTAAGCGGCGTTACGTCAAGCAGCAGCACGTCCTTAACCTCACCCTTGAGGACTCCGGCCTGGATTGCGGCGCCGACGGCGACCACCTCATCGGGATTGACCCCCTTGTGGGCTTCCTTGCCGAAGAACTGCTTTACCTTCTCCTGAACCAGGGGCATTCGGGTCTGCCCGCCCACCAGAACCACCTCGTCAATCTGGGCGGCGGTCTTGCCGGCATCGGTCAGCGCCTGTTTACAGGGCCCGATGGTTTTCTCCACCAGCTCCATGACCAGTTGCTCCAGTTTAGCCCGGGTTAGGGTGATACTGAGGTGTTTGGGGCCGCTGGCATCGGCGGTGATAAAGGGCAGGTTTACCTCGGTCTGCTGGACGGTAGAGAGCTCGCACTTGGCCTTTTCGGCGGCTTCCTTGAGTCGCTGCAGCGCCATCTTGTCCTGCCTCAGGTCGATGCCCTGCTCCCGCTTGAACTCGTCGCACAACCAGTCCATGACCCTCTGGTCGAAGTCGTCGCCGCCGAGGTGGGTATCGCCGTTGGTTGACTTGACCTGGAAGGTGCCTTCGCCCAGTTCCAGGATGGATATATCAAAGGTGCCGCCGCCCAGGTCATAGACGGCGATGGTCTCTTCCGCCTTCTTATCCAGCCCGTAGGCCAGCGAGGCGGCGGTGGGCTCGTTGATAATTCTCAAGACCTCCAGCCCGGCTATCTTGCCGGCGTCCTTGGTTGCCTGGCGCTGGCTGTCGTTGAAGTAGGCCGGCACCGTGATTACGGCTTCGTTGACCTTCTCGCCGAGATAGGCTTCGGCGTCCGTCTTGAGCTTCTGCAGAATCATGGCCGAGATTTCCGGCGGGCTGTAGTCCTTGTCCCCCATCTTCACCCAGGCATCATCGTTGGCTGCCTTGACTATCTTGTAGGGCAGCATTTTCCGGTCGTACTCGACGCTGGACTCGCTGAACTTGCGCCCCATCAGGCGCTTGATGCTGAAGATAGTGTTATCTGGATTGGTAATCGCCTGGCGTCTGGCTACCTGCCCCACCAAGCGCTCTCCGGTCTTACTCATCGCCACCACCGAGGGCGTGGTGCGCCCCCCCTCGGCATTGGGTATGACCTTCGGTTCCCCGGCTTCCATCACGGCCACACAGGAAAAGGTGGTGCCTAAATCAATGCCAATTACTTTTGCCATAGTTTATTTCTCTCCTTCTTCGTCTTCTTCGCCGCTGCCCACGACTACCTTGCTGGGGCGAAGAACCCGGTCGTTTAGCTGGTAGCCCTTCTCTATTTCCTCAACGACCATGCCTTCCTTGCCCTTACTCGCCATTACGGCTTCGTGGAAATGGGGGTCAAACGGCTCACCCAGGGACTTAATTGGCTCCAGCCCCTCTGCTTCCAGGGTCGCCCTCAGCTTGCGCTCGATAAGTCTCACCCCCTCGACCCAGCCGAGTTTCTCCTGGCGTAGCGGGATAGCAGCCAGGGCTCGCTCCATATCATCCAGGGCCGGGAGCAGCTTGAGTATGAGTTCGCCTTTAGCGTATTTCCCCAGGTCGGCCTTCTCCCGCTCGCTGCGGTTTCTATAGTTGATGAAGTCCGCCTGCGCTCGCTGCCAGCCGGCCAGATTGGCTTCCGCCTTTTCCCTCGCCTCAGACAGGGCCTGCTTGAGTAGCTCTATATCCTCTACTTCGGTAAACTCCGGTGCCAGTTCACCGTTTAGGTCCTCTGAGCCTTGCTGATTCATCTGCTCTACCCTGCCTTTACTAATGCTCCTTATTCGTAATTATAATCATCTACTAGTAGCTACTAGCTGGACGAAAGTACCTGCACCAAGCTCCCACATCAGAGATTTTCCCCAAATTATTTAATCCTGACTACTGGCTTCAGTCTGGTTCTTTTCCGTATAGCTCGGCGGTCAGCCCGCTCAGCAGTGACGCCAGATAGCTTACCGCTGAGATAGCCCGGGCGTAGGGCATTCGGGTGGGCCCGATGACGCCGATGGTGCCGACGGCTTCATCGGCTGGGCCGTAGTGCCCGATGACCACGCTGTAGTCCTGGATAGCCTCCGCTCTATTTTCCCTCCCGATAAGCACCCGTATCTCCCGGTGCGCTAGCCCTTCAGGGGCGATAATCTTGAGGAGGCGGCGCCGGTCAATCAGTTCCGTGAACGACCTCGTGCGCTGGCCCTGGGCGAACTCCGGCTGGCTGAGCATGAAGTGCAGCCCGTCGAGGTAGGGCTCCTCGTATTCCTTGTCATCCTCTGCCTGCATGATGTTTACCAGGCAGTCGGTAAGCTGTTGCTCAAGCGGGGAGGTCTCGATTCTTTTCTTCAGAATCTGTGACCGGGTAAGGCCGGCGTAGATGCTGTTCAGTCTGTTAGCTATCGCTGTCAGCGCCGATTGTGATACCGTCTGGTCAAAGGTTATCAGTCGTTGCTTTATTCTGGCGCCGCGCAGGACGAAGATAGCCAACGCCAGCGGGTCTCGCAGGCTGACCAGTTCCAGATACTTGAACTGGCAATTTGCTGTCCTGGGTGTCGTGATTACGGCCATATTCTGCACCAGTTGAGCCGTGATGGTGGCGGCCAGCCTCAGCCATTCCTCCAGTTCCCGCTCTACCTGGTGAAAGAGGTGGCTGACCAGGCGCTGCTCGGCGAGGGGGAGTTCTATGTCACCGAGAGACTCCACGTAGTAGCGGTAGCCCTTGTCTGAGGGTATGCTGCCCGCCGAGGTATGCTGGCGGATGATATAGCCCTCCTCCTCCAGGTGCGCCATCTCGTTGCGGATGGTGGCCGGGGACACGGTCAGCTCGTGGTCGGCGACAACACTCTGTGAAGCCACCGGGGCCGCCTTCACGATATACTGCCCCACTATAGACTTAAGTATGGTTTCCCTTCTCGCTGGTAACATCTTAACTCCATTAGCAGTCGAAGCCTTAGATTGCTAATTACCATTAAATTTACCACTTTTGGCCCTTATTTGTCAATCTGCCGGGCGCCTTCTCGGGTTCGTTCTTGGTTGGGGTCACTGTGGGGTGATAGAATAAAGGTGGGGGTAAGCTGTGTCAGCGAGACAGTCCGCCGTAAATAGCCTGCGCGACCGGGGGTGGCGGCGGGCCGGTGGGCAACATCCCCTGAGCAGGCTCCAGGGGAAAGCCCTTAGCTCCTATACGCTGGATGTATTGCTGGGGGTAAAGAACCGGTTCGGTGCCAGCTACTTCCAGGTGTTCCTGCGTAATGCCTCCGGCGACCTGAGCCTCAGGCCGGTGATTCTGGGTCTCTTCAATCAGGGCCGGTACCCCGGCTATAACTGGATTGAGATTATCACCTTCACAATGCAGGTCAGCTTTGGTGCGCAGGGACAGCCTTCCGAGGTTGTTA
>DUEB01000059.1 GCA_011176655.1 Dehalococcoidia bacterium
CAGGGCGCCGGTATGGTCATCGTGCCCGTGGGTGATAATGATGCCCCTTATCTTCTCCTGATTCTCCAGAAGGTAGTTTATATCGGGGATTACCAGGTCGATACCCAGCATCTCCTCTTCGGGGAACATAAGGCCGGCGTCGATGACGATAATATCGTTCTCGAACTCCATGACCATCATGTTCTTGCCGATTTCGTTGAGCCCGCCGAGGGGGATTATTTTAAGTCTGTTTTTAGTCATGGCTCTGGCCCTCAAACATTTTTAGCTGCTTCGGCTCCGGTTCCAGGTCGCCGACAGTGTCTACCTCGGCGAGAAGGGATGGAATCTTGAGCATGTCGGCCATGACTACCTGGCGCAGGCTCTGCTGGTGGAGGGCGGCGGCCGGGTGGTACATGGCGAAGTAGATGACGTTGTCCTGCTTATAGGCGGTGCCGTGGATTTTGCTGATGCTCTTACCGGGGAAGAACATGGCCATCGAGTAGCGCCCCAGGGTGACAATCATCCGGGGTTTGATTAGCTCAATCTGGCGGTCGAGCCAGTGGCGGCAGGTGTGTATTTCGGTGGGCAGGGGGTCCCGGTTCTGCGGGGGGCGGCACTTGACCACATTGGTAATATAGACCGCTTCCCGTTTCAGCCCGATGGCGCTAATCAGCTCGTTGAGGAACATACCGGCAGGGCCGACAAAGGGGAGCCCCTGCTGGTCTTCATGCCACCCCGGTGCCTCCCCGATGAACATGATGTCGGCGTCCTCGGCTCCCTGGCCGGGGACGGCTCTGGTTCTGTTTTCGGCTAGTACTTGACACCTTCGGCAGGCGAGAATTTCCTGGCAAAGCTCACTTAGCGCTGACATATCTCTGACACAATCAAGACTTGTTGCCTTCAAATATGATGATAGCACGGGCTATATACCAAGTCAATCAGACCCGGCTGGGGGAGCACCCGCCGGGACGCAGGGTGACGGGCCGTTATCACTCTATGGTCGGCTTACAGTCTTATGTTGTCGTAGGTGAAGTGGGGCAGTTTGGCCAGGGCGTAGTTTGAGGGGATGACCCCGGTGGGGCACAGCGGAAAACACTCGCCGCACTTCGGGCATTCCTCAGCCGCGATATCGGGGAAGAACATTACCTTTCGCTGGGTGCCCCGGCCGACGAAGCCAATGGCGTTCTTGCCCTTGACCTCGTTACAGTAGCGCACACACAGCCCGCAGAGAATACAGAAGTCGGGCTCAATGTCAAACCGGCTTCTGGTGATGCCATACCTTCTGGCGTAGTCCTGTATCGCCTTGACTCCGGGAGAGCTGGCGAGCATCAGTTCCAGGAGCATCTTACGAATCCTGACCACTGATTTTGCTTCAGTCTCGACCTTGAGACCCTCCTCAGCCAGGTAGACGCAGGAGGTGACCAGGCGCTTTCGCTGCCCTCTAGTTATCTCCACCAGGCACAGGCGACAGGCACCGCGGGGAGCCAGCTTCTCGTGGTAGCAGAGGGTGGGAATATCAATCCCCGCGCTTCGCGCCGCTTCCAGGATGGAGGTGCCCTCCTCGGTGGCAACTTTCTGGTTGTTGATTGTTAGGCTGACCTTACTCACTTTTCCCCCCTCGTTTGCGTTTTACTTCTGTCCCGGTGCTAACCGGCTCCGGCACGGGGACGCCGGAGAGCTTGACGACAGCCCCGAAGCGGGTCGGGCAGACCTCGAAACAGGCACTGCACTTGGTGCACTTATCCTGGTCAATGACGTGAATCAGGTTTTTACCCCCGGTGATAGCCTCGACGGGACAGTTGCGGAGGCAGAGGAGGCACGCCTGACATTTTTCGGGGTCGATGTAGTAGGAGATGAGCTCCTTACAGACACCGGCGGGACAGCGCTTCTCCTCAACGTGGGCCTTATACTCGTCGCGGAAGTATTTAATGGTGCTCAGTACCGGGTTGGGGGCGGTAGCTCCCAGGGCGCAGAGCGAGGCGTCTCTAACCACCTCGGCTATCTCCTCCAAGAGCTCGATGTCTCCGCTTCTCCCCTGGCCGGCGCAGATTCTGTTCAGTATCTTGAGCATCTGGTAGATTCCCTCGCGGCAGGGAACGCACTGGCCGCAGGACTCCTCAGACAGGAAGTTAAGAAAGTAGCGGGCGACGTCGACCATGCAGTTGTCCTCGTCCATGACAATCATGCCCCCGGAGCCCATCATCGAGCCGACCTTGGTAAGCTCGTCAAAATCGACCGGGGTGTCAATCAGGCTTTCCGGGATGACCCCGCCCGAGGGGCCGCCGGTCTGCACGGCTTTGAACTTCCTGCCCTGGGGAATGCCGCCGCCGATATCATAGATAATCTCTCTCAGGGTCATGCCCATGGGCACCTCCACCAGGCCGGTGTTGTTTACCTTACCCACCAGGGAGAAGATCTTGGTGCCCTTGCTCCCTTTGGTGCCGATGCTACTGAACCAGTCGGCGCCCTTGTCGATAATCAGGGGCACGGTAGCCCAGGTCTCCACGTTGTTGAGGTTGCTCGGCTTGCCCCAGATACCGCTTACCGCGGTGCGAATATACTTCGGTCTCGGTTCGCCGACCCGCCCCTCGATGGCGGTCATCAGGGCGCTCGATTCCCCGGAGACGAAGGCTCCGGCGCCGCGGTGCACCATAACGTCGAAGTCAAAACCGGAGCCGAGGATATTTTCACCCAGCAAGCCGTAGTCTCGGGCCTGCTCCAGAGCCACGTTGAGGTTCTCCACGGCCAGGGGGTATTCCTGCCGGACGTAGACAAATCCCTGACTTGCTCCGATGGCGTAGGCCCCGATGGTCAGTCCCTCGAGCACGCTGTGGGGGTTACCCTCAAGCAGACTCCGGTCCATGTAGGCACCGGGGTCGCCCTCGTCGGCATTGACGATAACGTATTTGGGTTCCCCGGGTGCGTTGCGGGTCGTCTCCCACTTCATTCCGGCCGGGAAGCCGCCGCCCCCTCTGCCTCTCAGATTGGCTTTCTTGACCTCTGCCAGCACTGCCTCCGGGGTCATTCCGGAAAGGACCTTGGCCAGGGCGGCATAGCCGCCGCGGGCGATGTAGTCGTCAATGCTCTTGGGGTCAATGAAGCGGTTGGGGCCGAAGACAATCCGGCTCTGGTGTTTGTAGAAGGGGATGTCGCCCTCGTGGATAATCCTCTGCGCGTCCTCACCCTCGTAGAGGAGGCGCTCCACCACTTCTCCCTTAGTCAGGGTGGTCTCGATAATCTCGGGGACATCTTCGGGCTTGACGCGGAGGTAGCATATCTCCTGAGGGAAGATAACCACGATGGTGCCGCGCTCGCAGTAGCCGTGGCAGCCGGTGCGCCGGATGTCAACCTTCTCCTTGAGGCCGTTCTTATTTATTTCAGCCGCAAAAGTCTGGGCCACCTTCTCACTCCCGTAGGCGTGGCAGCCGGTGCCGGAGCATATGGTGACGCAGGGCTTATCCGGGTCTCTCCGGGCCAGTATCTCCTGCCGGCGGGTTTCCAGGTCGGTAGCTGACTTCAGTCTGGGCATAGCTTTCTCTCCTTTCCCTCGCCTATTCACAGGCAGAGAATATCTTCTCCATCTCTTCGATAGCGGGGTTACTGTGGTACTCCTCGTCAACCACCATCACCGGGCCCAGGGCACAGCAGCCGAGACAGTTGACCGTGCTCAGCGAGAAACGCAGGTCGCTTGAGGTCTCTCCGGGCCTTATCTTCAGGGTATCGGTGACCTTCTCCAGGAGGCGGGGGGCACCCCGTACGTGGCAGGCAGTGCCCGTACAGACCGACACCGAGTGACGCCCCTGAGGCACCAGGCTGAAGGCCTTGTAGAAGGTGGCGATATGGTATATCTGACTCAAGGGGATGTCCAGCTTCTGGCTAATCCATATCAGGGCGTCTCGGGGTAGCCAGCGGTTTTCCCGCTGGATGTCGAGCAGTATCTGAATGAGATAGTTTCGGTCGCCGTGGTACTTGTCTACCGTCTGGTCTACTTTGGCAAGCTCCTGTACCATTTGCTTCATTACCTCCTCACTTCTGTTCCTGGTCTGCGCTAGGGCGTTCAGGTAGTGGCGGGCTTCAGCCTCAATCTGACTCAGCTCAAGGCTGGTGGCAATCTGCGGCGCGGCTCTGGGGGTGGGCTGAGCCGGCGGTGTTGGCGGCAGAGAGCTGCTGGCCAATAGTTCCAGTCCCCGCAACAGGACCGCGGTCTTGGTCGGGGAGTTCAAGGCTTTCTGCAGCTGGGCCAGGGTCTCTGCCTGCTCGCTGGTTACCTTAAGGCCGATGAAAGTGGACTTGGTCTTTCTCTTTGCCATTTTAAGTTTTACCGTTTAACCACTATAATAGAGAGGGTAGGCGCTGTTGTCAAGTGGTCGGCGCCGTGATTTTAGGCGACCCGGACTATGGTTTTCGATTTGCGGCAGCCTTACCCGGTTTCCCCGGGGTTGTTGACAGTATCAGGGTGCGGTTGTAGACTGCAAACGGGAGGTAAAATTGAGTATTCTGGATAGAACTGACCCCGAAATCAGCCGGGCTGTCGCGGCAGAGATGAAGCGGCAGCGGGAGACCATAAACCTTATCGCCTCGGAGAACTACGCCAGTCGGGCGGTGCTTGAGGCTCAGGGCTCGTTTCTCACCGATAAGTATGCCGAGGGCTACCCCGGCCGGCGCTACTACGGCGGCTGTGAGAATATGGATGTGGTGGAGAGCCTGGCTATAGCGCGGGTTAAGGAGCTGTTTCATGCCGAGCACGCCAATGTCCAGCCGCACAGCGGGGCGCAGGCGAATATGGCCGCCTATTATGTCTTGCTTGAGCCCGGTGATACGGTCATGGGGATGAGCCTGGCTCACGGCGGCCACCTTACCCACGGCAGCCGGGTAAGCTTCTCGGGTAAGTTCTACAATTTCATACCCTACGGGGTTGACCGGGAAACGGAAAGGATTGACTATCGGGAGCTGGAGAGGCTGGCCGTAAAGCATAAGCCCAAGTTAATCGTGGCCGGGGCCAGCGCTTATGCCCGGATTATTGATTTCGAGCGTTTTCGGCATATTGCCGACCTGGTGGGGGCCGGGCTTATGGCTGACATGGCGCACATCGCGGGCATGGTGGCCGTGGGTCTGCACCCCACCCCGGTGCCCTATGCCGAGGTCGTGACTTCGA
>DUEB01000006.1 GCA_011176655.1 Dehalococcoidia bacterium
AGCAATTGAAGAGCGGGGAGGAGATTTTAGCCATCGGTTACTCCATGGGTCTGGAGGGGGAGACCACGGTTTCAAAAGGAATAGTCTCCGCATTTCGTAACTTTGACGGGGTTGATTTGATTCAAACGGATGCGGCGGTAAATCCGGGATGCAGCGGCGGGCCACTGCTCAACTTTGAGGCTGACGTAGTCGGTGTGCTCGTCGGCAGGTGGCCCGGTGAAGACATACAGGGGATGGGTTTTGCCGTCAGTGCCAGCAGCGCCAAAGCCTTCATCAACGATACAATGTTTGAAGATAACAGTAATTCCTCGTGCCAGGGAAATACCTTAGGGTAGCTGCGGAGAGAGGCGCCCAGGAAGTATGCCGGCGAATAGAAGAAATACTGAGTAAACCCCGATAGAGAAGAAAAAGCCCTTCTCACCGCTGGACAAGCTTTAGCACCGCATCGACCACGTGCTGCGCCGTCAGACCAAACTTCTCATAAACCGTCTTCCCCGGGGCTGAGGCTCCAAATCGAGACACGCCAATGGTAATTCCTTCCGAACCGACATATCTCTCCCAGCCCAGGGTAACACCCGCCTCGATAGAGACGCGCCGGCGCAGGTCGGGGGGCAAGACCTGATTACGATAAGCCGGCGGCTGAGCCTCGAAGAGCTCCCAGGAAGGCATGGAGACAAGCCGCGCCCTGACGCCCCTATCCTCCAGGAGCCTGGCTGCCTCAAGTGCAATATGGACTTCAGAACCGGTGCCGATAATAATTACCGCGGGCTCCCCGGCTGCCTGCCACAGTATGTAGCCACCGCGCTCTGTCCCGCTCGCCGGGGCCAGCGCCGTTCGGTCCAGCACCGGTAGCTTCTGCCGGCTGAGCACCAGAGCCGTAGGCCCCTGCCGGCGCTCCAGGGCTACCTTCCATGCCTCCACGGTCTCGGTAGCATCGGCGGGCCGAATCGTCACCAGTCCGGGCACGGTGCGCAGGCCCATAAGCTGCTCGATGGGCTGGTGCGTGGGGCCGTCCTCACCCAGGCCCACGGAATCATGGCTGAAGACATAGATAACCCGAATCCCCATGAGCGCCGCCAGCCGCACTGGCGGGCGCATGTAGTCGTAGAAAACGAGGAAGGTTCCCGTATAGGGGATGAGGCCGCCGTGGAGCGACATGCCGCTGGCAATCGCCCCCATGGCATGCTCACGGACGCCGAAGCGCAGATTGCGACCGCGGTAATCTCCGGGGCCGTAGTCAGCGCCGTCCTTGAGCAGGGTCTTGGTGGAGGGAGCCAGGTCTGCCGAGCCGCCGACCAGGTTCCCAACCCGGTGCGCCACGGTATTCAATACCCGGCCCGAAGCCTCACGGGTCGCCATGGGCTTATCAGCCGCCTGGAAGAGGTCGCTTAAGCCCTGGGCCCACCCCTCGGGTAGCTCCCCGCTGAGAAATCCCTCCAGCTCACGTGCCGCCTCAGGGGAGCTCTTGCGGTAATCCTTAAGCTTAGCTTCCCACTCCTGCTGCCAGCGTTTGCCCCGCTCCTGAGCCTGACGCAGGTGTGCCAGTACCGGCGCCGGCACCGTGAACGGCTCATGGTAGGGCCAGCCCAGATGCTCTCTCGCCAGGCAGACCTCCTCCCCACCCAGGGGTTCCCCGTGCGAGGCGGCGGTTCCCGCCTTATTGGGGCACCCGTAGCCGATAGTTGTCCGGCAGATGATGAGGCTGGGGCGCTTGCTTTCCTGCTGAGCCGTCTTCAGGGCTTGGTCGATGCTGGCCGTATCCAGACCGTCGACGGGGCCGACGACCTGCCAGCCGTAAGCCTGAAAACGCCGGGCAACGTCCTCAGTAAAGGTAAGCTCGGTGCTGCCTTCAATGGAGATGCCGTTATCGTCATAGAGGTAAATCAGCCTGCCCAGGCGCAGGGTGCCCGCCAGCGAGGCTGCTTCTGAGGCGACCCCCTCCTCCAGGTCGCCGTCGGAGACGATGGCATAGATATGATGATTAATTATCTCGTGCCCGGGCCGATTATAGTGCGCTGCCAGCCATCTTTCGGCGATAGCCATGCCCACTCCGTTAGCAAAACCCTGCCCTAGCGGCCCGGTGGTCGTCTCCACACCGGGGGCGCTGCCGTATTCCGGGTGGCCGGGAGTCTTACTCTGCCACTGGCGGAACTGCCTCAGGTCTTCCAGCGTCAAATCATAGCCCGTGAGATGCAAAAGGGCATAGAGCAGAGCCGAAGCATGGCCGGCTGACAGGATAAACCGGTCCCGGTCTGGCCACTTCGGGTCGCCGGGGTTATGCTTCAGAAAACGGTGCCACAGGACATAGGCTATGGATGCCATTCCCATGGGCGCTCCGGGATGGCCCGAATTTGCCTTCTGCACCATATCCACCGCCAGGAAGCGTATCGTGTTAATGCATAACTCCTCAAGCGACTCTTTAACCATGCTGGACTCCTTAGTTCTTAATCTAGTCCGCTAAACCTGCCCTGCGGCGGCTAAACGAGCACTACCCTGGCTCTATCCCATCATTCAGCCAGTGCCTTCCTACCCACCACCTCCTGCTTCGTGTGCCACCTCTCCACCGCCTCGATTACCTCGTCAGGGTCGTCGCAGACCATGAGCAGACTAAAGTCTTCTTCAGAAACACACCCCTTAGCCAGAACTGAGCTGCGCAGCCACTTCAAGAATCCCTCCCAGTAGCCACCGTTAAAAAGAACGACGGGAAAGGGCTTTATCTTATGCGTCTGCATCAGGGTCAGAATCTCGGTCAGCTCGTCAAGCGTACCCAGACCGCCGGGCATGATGATGAAGGCGACCGCATATTTCACCAGCATCACCTTGCGCACAAAGAAGTGCCGGAAGGCCATCGACCGGGTGGTGTAGGCATTGGCTACCTGTCCTTCGGGCAGGTCAATATTCAGTCCCACGGAGATAGCCCCGGCCTGGAGAGCCCCCTTATTGGCAGCCTCCATGACGCCCGGCCCACCACCGGTAATGATGCTGAAGCCCAGCTTGCCAAGGCGCCCGGCGATTTCCTCTGTCTGAAGATAGAGCCGGTCACCGGGCCTGATTCTGGCTGAGCCGTAAATACTCACCGCTGGCCCTACGTCGGAAAGGTTATCAAACCCCTCGACCAGCTCCCCTATGATACGGAACATGCGCCACGATTCTTCCTTGGCCAGGTCGTTTATTTCGTATTCATACGTCATCCCTACCTCCACATTGGGTGACTAACCACCACTTAGCCTGTAGCCCTACCTAATCATACCTGTCTCCAGTATCGGGCTAATCCGTATTTTACTCCCTAACCGGCAAAAATTAAATACCGGTCGGCGGCAGGGAATACCCATCGGGCGTCACGGCTGCGATGATGCCAACCGAGCACCCTTTGTCAGGAACGTAATCACGGAACCAGAACACGGCCCAAATCAGCCTGGCAGGGCATACGTTTTTTATCTGTAACTCGGGGGCTCGGTAACCCCAGAACGACTATTAGTGGCTAGCCTGTCGAGCCTGTCTGCGCCAGAGCCAGGAGGCGGCGGTAGCTCTCCGCTGGCTGCGGCTGTAAAAATACGGCGCTACCCACACAGATAGCATTAACGCCCGTCCGGGCAACCCGGGCGATATTGCCATCCTTGATACCACCATCAACACCGATTTCTATCTCAGGGCACGCTTGACGTAGCTCCGCTACTTTATCCAGAACCTCGGGGATGAAGGCGCTGCCGTAGAAACCGGGGTTTACCGTCAGCAGGAGGATACTGTCCAGCTGAGCCAGCAAGGGTATCACCGCCGATACCGGGGTCTCCGGGTTCAAGGCCAGCCCTACCTCCAGGCCCAGTCTCTTTACCAGGCCGATTACTTCTTCAGGAACGGGGCTGGCTTCGTAGTGAAATACCACCCGGCTTGCGCCTGACTCCCGGAAGTCGGCTGCGTAGCTTGCCGGGTCTGCCACCATAAGATGAGCTTCCCAGTTGAACCTGGGACGGAGAGAGGCAATGTCGGCACAACCTATGCTATGCGAAGGCACAAAGCGACCGTCCATAATATCAAACTGGACGTAGTCGCAAAAGGCTTCCGCCTGGCGAACCATGCGGGCTAGGGCTTCGCTATCCTCCGTCAAAATAGCCGGTATTATCCTGACCAGTTCAGCCATGCCATCTCATCCGTAAGGCCGGTGCCGGAGCACCGCTAGCCATTATTCCCATATCAGGCTTGATTATAAGACTAGAATCGTATATTCTGGGTGCGGTCATGATTACCGGAGACAGGTCCCGCTAGGGGCACCTAATTAGGGCCCGACTAAGTCTAGCAGATTGCATTCTGAGTTAGCAACACCAGCGTGATAACACTATGGAAATGTTCAAGGGAGGTTAAGATCATGGAAAGCCAAGTGCAGCTTAATAACGACCGACTGGAGCTACTGGACAGGCTCAAGCAGACGGCTCCCGACCTCTGGGACGCAGAATCGCGGGTGCTGGATATTGCCTATCAGGACGGTGCGCTCAGCGGCAAGATTAAAAGATTGATAGCCCTGGGGATAGCCCTCCGGGCCGGATGCACTAACTGCATTCTGGCGCAGACCAGGCAAGCGCTGGATGCTGGCGCCAGCAAAGAGGAAATCCTGGAGGTAATCGTGGTTGAAGTGGCTATGAGCGGCACAACTGGCATTGCCGAGTCACTGAGGGTAATCAGGCTACTCGATGAGCTCGGTAAGCTATAGCTAACGAGCAATCTCAGGGGAAATACTTTATGTTTCCCCCCGAAAATGGCTGCGAACCGCTCACCTGCGGAGGTTAGCGGCCGGCATTATAGGGTCAACCGGGCCGAGCCTATTTGGAACCGGCGGTACGTCGTTTCTTGAGCACCAACAGAACCACCGCCAGAGCCACAATTATTGCGATACCAACCTGAAGTGGCATTGTATCTGCCTCCTCTCTTCAATCTCAAAGTTAATTCCGGCGACTCCGTTAGACACGGGCGGCGCCAGAGATTCCTTCTTTTTCTTATCTTAAACTACCCAGACATAACCACCACTATTCAGGCTAACCCATCATGAGCAGACTAACAATCCCCCAATCTGGTCATTTATTCAGACGGCTGACGCTACGATAGGGCTAAGCAGCGCTTGGGGGACGGCGATTAACAGTTGGGGAAACGGTAGCTAGAGAATCAGACCCGCCCTGAAGCTTCGGCTTAATATTAGGAAGGAAGATTACCTCGCCTGATGCCAGAACCACCCCCGGCGGCTATCTCACCAGAACCCGGGCATCCACCACCCAGTAACCCTCCCCCTGCGGCATGACCTTCACCGGGTTTAGGTCCAGCTCCGCAATCTGGGGAATATCTTCAACCAGCGCCGAAAGTCTGAGCAGCAGGTCTTCCAGGGCCTCGGTATCACTGACTGGCGCTCCCCGGAAGCCACGGAACATCCGGGCCATCCTGATTGAGTTTATCAGCTCTTTAGCACCCAGGTTAGTAAGCGGGTGCAGCCTGACGGCCACGTCCTTTAGCAGCTCGGCATATATCCCGCCGAGGCCGAACATTATCAGCGGCCCGAACAGGGGGTCCTGGGTAACGCCGACAATAGTCTCGACTCCCCCCTTCACCATACGCTGGACGATGACGCCCGCCATCTCACCCTGACGGCCAATCTTAGCCAGTCTGGCCTTAATATCCTTGAAGGCGGCTCTTACCTCTTTTTCCGACCTGATGTCGAGGGCAACCCCCCCGACATCGCTCTTATGCGAAATTGTAGCTGAGGCAAGTTTAACAACCACCGGGAAGCCTATCTTTCGGGAGGCCGCTACTGCCTGGTCTGGCGTCTCGGCTGTGGCCGCCTTGGCAACCCGTATGCCGTAGCAGTCGAGCAGCTCTTCTATCTCGCCAGCCGCCAGCCAGAGCGGTCTCTCAACGGTGCGGGTCAGCGCCGAGTCGATTATCTTCTGAGCCACCTGCCGCCGGATACCTTTAATCCTGGGGACGGTTCCCTTGGGCAGCCGTAACCACTCTCCGTATTTAGCCGCCTTAGCCAGCGCCGAGACAGCATCCTCGGGGAAATCATAACAGGGGATGGTGATATGGTCGGTAGCCAGTTTGCGTCTGGCACTCTCCCGGCCCATGAGACAGGCCAGTAACGGCTTTTCACTCCGCTTGAAGGTGGGGGCGGCCTGCTTTATGGCGTTTTCCATCACCGCTGCGGGAACGGTGGTCGGCGGAATCGTGATGACGATAACGGCGTCAAAGTCCTCGTCTTTAGCCAGTACCTTCAATACCCCGGAGAACTCCTCCTGGGTTGCCCCGGCGGTAACGTCCAGCGGGTTGTTGAACGAGCTGATACGCTTAATAAGCGAGGCCATCTTACTCATCGTCTCTTGGGAGAACTGGGGGAGCACCAGGCCGCTGTTTTCACAGGCATCAGCCGTCAGTACCCCGGGGCCGCCGCCATTGGTCAGTATGGCTACCCGCCTGCCCCTGGGCACCGCCTGGGCCGAAAGTAGCGAAGCCACGTCAAAAAGCCCGGCCATGGTATCCACCTTGATAATACCGGCCTGGCGGAAGAGAGCCTCCGAGGCTACCTCTGACGTCGCCAGGGCACCGGTATGTGAGGCTGCAGCCCGCGAACCGGCCGCAGTCGTGCCGCTCTTTACGGCAACTATCGGTTTGCTGGCTGATACCCGGCGCGCAATGCGGGCAAACCTACGCGGGTTACCAAACGACTCCAGATAGAGCAGGATAACCTTGGTCGCCGGGTCCTGCTCCCAGTACTGCAAAAGGTCGTTGGACGAGATATCGGCGCGGTTACCCACACTCAGGAAGCTGGAGATACCCATGTCAATATTACTTACGTAGTCCAGTACCGCCAGCCCCATAGCCCCACTCTGGGAGAGGAAAGCGATATTCCCATGCTTCGGATAGTAGGGCGAGAAGCTGGCATTCATGCTCACCGCCGGGTCGGTATTGATGACCCCCATACAGTTAGGGCCCACCAGTCGCATCCCGTGGCCCAGGGCGATGTAACGCAGCTCTGCCTCCCGGGCGGCCCCTTCATTACCACACTCCCGAAAGCCGTCAGAGATAACGATTACGGAGGGTATCTTCTTACGGCCGCACTCATCGACAACCCCGGCTACCAGCCGGGCGGGCACCACCACCAGCGCCAGGTCAACATCACCAGGCACGTCAAGCACCGAGGCGTAGGCCTTCACCGACCTTACCGCCTCGGCATTGGGGTTCACCGGATAGACGACCCCGGAAAACCCGCTCTCCATGATACACTCAAAGATAAGCTGCCCGATGGTACCTTTCTGCCGCGAAGCCCCAATCACCGCCACCGAGTGCGGAGACAACACCGAGCCCAGCGAGGCCAGGGTCGAGACCCGCTCCCTCTCTTCCTCCTTCTGCACCACCCTTCCGGTGCGGGCGATGGGGAAACTAACCTGATACTCACCCTCCTCAAGGTGGCTGATGATGTGGAAGCCGTAGTCCCGGAAAACGGTCATCATCTCTTCGTTTTCAGCCAGCACGCTGGCTTCAAAGGTGGTTATCCCGTTGTCGCGGGCAACATTAGTTAGCCACTCCATGAGCTTGGTGCCGATACCCTTCCCCTGATAGGGGTCTTCAATAACAAAAGCCACCTCGGCGGTAGTCTTATTAGGAAGCCGGTAGTAACGCCCGATGGCTATTATCTCCTCCCGCCGCTGCCTCAATACCTCAGCCACAAAGGCAAAGGCATCCCGGTAATCAACATTGCAATAGCGGATGGCATCCTCCCGGCCAAGCCGGGGCACATAGTGAAAACGCAGGTACTTGGTGCGGTCGCTGAGCCGGGAGACGAAGGTAAGCCAGCGCTCAACATCGTCTCTCTTGATTGGCCGCAGCCTCATCCTCGAGCCGTCCTTGAGCAGCACCTCAGTCTCATACTGCGAGGGATACGCCGTCTCGCCATTTGCCCCAGCCATATCTACCTCCAATTAGCTAACCGGTAATTACCGGATATGAATCCCTCTTCACGGAGAACGAAGCTCTGCCGTCTTGGTCGCCCCCGCCCTCACCAGGAATATCGGGCTGGAAACGCCGTGCAGCACCCTGGCCGCCACACTCCCGTAAGCCCAGCGGCTTAATCCCGAGCGCGCATGGGTTGACATGACGATGAGATTAAAGGGATGGTTGTTGGCATAATCAACGATTACCTCTGCCGGCGTCCCCGCTAGCGCCTCGAAGCGCACCTTATTAAGCCCGGCACCATTAAGGCGCTGGGATACTCCGGCCAGGTATTGCTCGGTAATAATCTTCTGCCGGGCCCGTTCACCGCGGGCATAGTCCCGAGGCATCACGTGAACGGCACCGCTGGGAGTCTCAAAGCGGGCGCTGGGTGGATAGTAACCCAGGGCTGATACCGGTTCATATACCCTGAGCAGAACCACCTCTAATAGCTCCGTTCCGTGCTGCTTGGCCAGGGCCTCAACATGGGGAAGCACCTCTTCCGCCAGCCCGGAGCCGTCAAGCGGCACCAGTATCGTCCGCTTGGGCCACTTATCGTAGACGATGCCCTCAGGAATCCCGGCCCGGACCAGCCAGACAGGAACTTTTGAAGCCCGGAGAACCCTGTCGGCAACGCTGCCCATTACCCAACGCCTGATGCCAGAACGACCGTGCGTTGCCATGAGAATCAGGTCGACATCGTTTTCCTCAGCATAACGGAGGATTTCGTCGGCGGGGTAGCCAACTGCCAGTTCCCCCCGCACCTGCACCGCCCTACCTACCTCGCCAACGCCCACCTTGGTTTGCACCTCCTGCGACTGGCGCCTTATCATCTCAGCCTTATGCTCAATATAAGCCCGGTGTAAGGGGACTGTCTCGCTCTCCCCCGGGCTGTGCACATGAAGCAGGACGACTTCAAGACCCAGCCTGCCCGCCAGCTCTTTAGCATAGGGAAAGACCACCTCGGACAGCTTCGAGCCGTCTAAGGGAACGAGCATCCTCTGATACATGGCTTCTACCTCCAGGAGCAGACGCTCCTATAATATAAATGATAAGCTATCTGCCAGTCTATATCAATATAGCACCACCCCCTCCTTAAATGCCACTTGGGACGCTACGTGCATCCCGACCCCCTAAAATGCTACAATACCGAGGGGTATAAACCGCCTCCGCGAGAGCAGTTACCCGATTATCATATTACCCCGGAGCGCTTGTAAAACTTTCTTAAAAGTATTATAATTAACACTAGTTAGATATTTCTTACTAAAGGCGAGATAGGCTCCGCTTTGTTAACAGGGGTATGAGACCGTATGAACGACTATGTTATCACCGTTGAGAACCTGACCAAGAGGTTCGGGGAGTTGGTGGCGGTTGACGGTATCAACTTCGAGGTGGCTCCCGGGGAAATCTTCGGTTTCCTGGGCCCGAACGGAGCCGGTAAGACGACCACCATCAACATACTGTGCACCCTGACCAAACCGACCTCGGGGAAGGCTACGGTCAATGGCTTCGATGTCGTGCGCCAGCAGAACCAGGTGCGACACTCAATCGGGCTTGTCTTCCAGGACCCCAGCCTCGACGAGCGGCTCAGCGGCTTGCAGAACCTCTACTTTCACGCCCTGGTGTACAACGTGCCCGCCAAGGTCCGCCAGCAGCGCATTGAGCAAGTCCTCCGCATGATGGAGCTCTGGGACAAGCGTCACGGCGTGGTGCGCACCTACTCCGGAGGTATGAAACGCCGCCTGGAACTGGCCCGAGGGCTGCTTCATCACCCCAGGGTGCTCTTCCTCGATGAGCCCACCCTGGGACTCGACCCGCAGACCAGAAACCGTCTCTGGGAATACATCCTCGACCTGCGGAAGCGTGAAGGTCTCACCATCTTCCTGACCACTCACTATATGGACGAGGCGGAAAAAGCCGACCGTATCGCCATTATGGACTACGGGAAAATCGTGGCTATGGATACCCCGCAGCGACTCAAGGACATGGTCAGCCAGGATATTGTCTCGGTGACCACCGACGATAACGACCAGGCCGCCCAGGAAGTCAAGCAGCGCTACCAGATTGAGACGAGGCGCGACGGCAATGAGCTCATCTTTGAGGTAGCCCGGGGCGAGAAGTTCTTGCCCACCTTCATTAAGGAATTCAAGACCAGGATACTAAGCGTCAGCCTGCGCCACCCCAGCCTGGATGACGTCTTTCTCAAGCTCACCGGCCACGAGATAAGGGAGGAGGGAGTGAGCGACGTCTTAAAGGCTATGGTGAGACAGCACGGGCGCCGTATGCGTCGCTAGGATGTGATTTTAATGAATAATCTGCGCGGTGTTTATACCATATGGTATCGTGATATGCTGCGGTTCTGGCGTGATAGGGTGCGCCTGATTGGGGCTATCGTCCTGCCCCTGCTGTTCCTGTTCGTGTTCGGCAGCGGTGTGGGGAGCATGATGGGCGCCATGAGCCCCGGAGTTAATTTCGCCCAGTTTATCTTCCCCGGCGTCATCGGCATGACCGTGCTCATGACCTCCTTCATGTCCGGGGTGTCGGTAGTCTGGGACCGGGAGTTTGGCTTCCTGAAAGAGGTCCTGGTGGCCCCCATCAGCCGTGCCTCGGTAGCCGCCGGAAAGACACTGGGAGCGGCTACCATAGCCTTAATACAGGGAGCCATCATCCTCTTATTCGCCCCCTTAGTCAGCTTCTCTCTTTCCCCGACCACGGTAGCCCTGCTGCTGCCGGCAATGTTCCTGCTGGCCATCGCCATGGGCTCCTTCGGGGTGCTCCTGGCGACCCGCATCAAAACCATGGAGGCCTTTCAGGCGATAATGCCCATGCTGACCTTCCCCATGATATTCCTGTCCGGGGTCTTCTACCCCATAGAAGAAGGCCCCTTCTGGATGAGTATTATAAGCAAGATAAATCCGGCGACCTACGGCACTACCATCATCCGCCAGGTGGCCCTGCGCGGAACGTCAGGAGCCGCCTTCCAGCTTAACCTGTTCGGACACACCATGTCGCTCTGGAATAACGTTGGCGTACTGGCGGCCTTCGCCGCCCTCATGATTCTCCTGGCCATGCACTCCTTCGGCAGCCAGGAATAGCCCCTGCCGTGAGCACTCCCGGCACTGACAGCCAGTATTATTGGCACCTGGTACCCCGGAGACAAAGCTAAGTCTCTTACTCCATTTGATTTTCCTACCTCATCTCTGCTTAAATAGGAGAGGACATAAGGAGGTAACACATGGAGGAGTTCAGGCTGAAAGCCACTA
>DUEB01000060.1 GCA_011176655.1 Dehalococcoidia bacterium
CTGATAGATGTCAAGGTAACTCCGCAGAAGGATGTTGGCTTTGACTCCATAGCCGAGCGTGTCTATCGCTTTCCCCAGGCCCGCTCCGTTTACCTGGCCTCAGGGGAATATGACCTGGCGGTTCTGGTGGTCGGCAAGAGCGAGCACGAAATTGCTGACTTCGTGTCCCAGAAGTTGGCCACCATTGAAGGTGTGCAGGGAACAGCCACCCACTTCATCCTCAAACGATATAAAGAGGATGGCGAGATTCTGGCGGAGGTTGAAGAAGTCAAACGGCAGCAAATGGTGCTCTAAGTAGTTTCCCTGGTGGAGGGCTTAATGGCAAATAAACCTCGCGGGCAGCGTGGGAAAAGACGGAGTCTTATCTCACCGCCGGTCAACCGAATATCTCCTTCCGGGATACGGAAGTTCTTCGATTTACTGTCTTCTATCGAGGGGGTAATCTCGCTGGGGGTGGGCGAACCAGATTTCGTCACTCCGTGGCCCCTCTGTGAATCGGCTATCCGCTCTTTAGAAAAGGGCTATACCATGTACACCTCCAATCTGGGGATGCCCGAGCTGCGCGAGAGGCTGTCGCAGTACCTGAATGATGCCTATAAACTCCGCTACGACCCTGACGGTGAGCTTCTGATAACAGTGGGGGTGAGTGAAGCCCTGGACCTGGCGATGAGGGCTGTTATTGATTTGGGGGATGAGGTTATTATGCCCGACCCTCACTATGTTGCCTACGACGCATGTGTCATTCTGACCAGGGGCACCCCGGTCAAGGTGCCTACCAGTGAAGAGCACGGCTTCGAGGTTAGCGCCGCCGCTATTGAGGCTAGCATTACCGATAAAACTAAGGCTATTCTTATCGGTTATCCCGCTAATCCCACCGGGGCGGTGATGCCCCGGGATAAGCTTGAGGAGGTGGCCCGGGTAGCCAAACGTAATCAACTGCTCTTAATCTCCGACGAAATCTATGGCCGGCTCGTCTACGGCGTGGAGCATACCTGTCTGGCAACGCTGCCCGGCATGAAAGAGCGCACCATCCTGCTTGGTGGCTTCTCCAAGTCCTATGCCATGACCGGCTGGCGCATTGGTTATGCCGCCGCCGATAGGGAGATTATCAGCGCCATGACCAAGATTCATCAATATACCATCATGAGCGCCCCGACCATGGGGCAGGTAGCCGCCATCGAGGCGCTGAAATCGGGGGAGAGTAGCGTCAGCGAGATGGTCGGGGAGTATAACCGCCGGCGCCTGGTAATGGTCAAGGGACTGAACGAGATAGGCCTGTCGTGTTTTGAGCCCCGCGGGGCGTTTTATGCCTTTCCCTCGATAAAGGTCTGCGCTATGACCTCGGAGGAGTTTGCGGAAAGGCTTCTCCTTGAGGAGAAGGTAGCCGTTGTCCCGGGCATAGCCTTCGGGCAGTGTGGCGAGGGGCATGTCCGTTGCTGTTACGCCACCTCGCTGGGTGAGATTGAAGAGGCCCTCTCCAGAATGAAGCGCTTCGTCGATAAATACCGGGTGGCTTAGCCTGTGCCCTGGTTTCCTGCCCTGCGGCGACTGCCGTGCTGTCGCTAGAGAAGCCCCACCTTTTGTTTTACTTCCCTCATCGTTTCCCGGGCGGTAACCCGGGCTCGGGAAGCACCGTCGTTAAGGACGTCTTTTACATACTGAGGTTTTGCCGCCAGGACGGCACGCCGCTCCCGGAAGGCCTTCAGCGTGGTATTTATCTCCTGGGCCAGCTTCTGCTTGCAATCAACGCAGCCAATCTTGGCCGCCCGGCAGTTCTCGGCTAGCTCCTCCTGGGCGAAGGGGCTGAAGTAGCCGTGGAGCCGGAAGACATTACATACCTCCGGGTGTCCCGGGTCGTCGCGGTAGCGGCGTGCCGGGTCGGTAACTGCCTCCATGACCCGGGCTAGCGTCTCCTCGTCACTGAGGGCCAGCTCGATGTCGTTACCCATCTGTTTACTCATCTTTTCCTTGCCGTCCAGCCCCAGCACCAGCGGAAAGCTGGTCAGCTTGGCTTCCGGCTCGGGGAAGGTCTCGCCGAAGAGATTATTAAAGCGGCGCACAATCTCCCGGGCCAGTTCCAGGTGGGGCAGCTGGTCTTCCCCGACCGGGACGGTATCCGCCTTGTAGAGCACGATGTCGGCCGTCTGCAGGACGGGGTAGCCCACCAGCCCGTAGTTTACGTTCTGCGGCTGCAGCTTGACCTTCTCCTTGAAGGTGGGCACCCTGAGCAGCCAGCTTAGCGGCGTCACCATGCTGAGCAGGGTATGCAGTTCGGTTACCTCGGGGACGTGGGACTGAACGAAGAGGATGCTTTTTCTGGGGTCGAGACCAGCCGCCAGCCAGTCGAGCACCATGTCGTGGATGTTCTTTTGCAGGCTACTGGTATCCTCCATAGTGGTCAGCGCGTGAATATCAACCACGCAGTAGATACAGTCATAGTTGCTCTGCAGGTTCACCCAGTTCTGTAAGGCCCCGAGGTAGTTCCCGAGATGCAGACGCCCTGTGGGACGCGCTCCGGAAAATATGCGGCGTTTCATCTATTCGGTGTCTCCTCCCTGTCGTTTTCACTTACCGTGCCGGCTCGTGTCACATCTTCTCCGGGGCAGCCATGCCCATAAGGTTGAGGGTCTTCGCCAGAACCAGCCTGGCGGCGGCTACTAGCTTCAGCCGGGCTTTACTCAGTGCTTTATCGTCAGAGACGACCCGACACTGGGTATAGAAGCCGTGGAAAACGGTGGCCAGGTCCTGGGCGTAGTAGCTGAGGTGGTGCGGCTCCAGAGTGGCGGCGACCATCTCAATTATCTCCGGTAAGAGCAGCATCTTCCTTATCAGGCTGAGCTCGGGCTCCGTGGTCAGCCGCGAAACGTCACCCGCTTCAAACTCAATGCCCCTTTCCTGGGCAAGGCGCAGGATGCTGGCAATCCGGGCGTGGGCATACTGCACGTAGTAGACCGGGTTGTCCGCCGATTGTTTCTTGGCCAGCTCTAAATCGAAGTCCATCTGGCTATCCGCCGAGCGGGACAGAAAGAAGAAGCGGCAGGCATCAGTCCCCACCTCGTCAACTACCTCGCGCAGGGTGATAATGTCGCCGCTGCGCTTGGAGATGCGCACCAGCTCGCTGCCCCGGCGCAGGGTTACCATCTGGGAGATTATCACCTGAAGCCGCTCCGGGGCGATGCCAAAGGCGCTGATCACCGCCTTCATGCGGGACACATGACCCTGGTGGTCGGCTCCCCAGATATTGATTACCCGGTCGAACTTACGCTCGACGAACTTGTTGTAGTGATAGGCAATGTCAGCGGCAAAATAGGTGGGAGAGCCATCGCCACGCACCAGAACGTTGTCCTTATCCTCGCCCAGGGCGGTGGAGAAGAACCAGGTAGCCCCCTCCCGGTCGCCGATATAGCCCCTGTCCTGCAGGAGCGCCATGGCTTCCTGGTATTGCCCGTTGTCGTAGAGGCTCTGCTCGCTGAACCAGACGTCAAAGGTTACCCCCAGTAGCTCAAGGTCGGTCCTTAGCTGCTTAATCATCTTGTCCAGACCGAGCCTGCCTATCTCCGAGACCGCCTCTAGCTCGGGCAGCTCGCGGAAGCGCTCCCCCGCTTCATCAATAATCTCCTGTGCCAGGCTGATCATGTAGTGGCCGAGATAGCCGTCGCTGGGCATCTCGATACTGGTTCCCAGGCCCTGCTGATAGCGGGCATAGAGGGAGCGGGCGAAGGCGTCTATCTGGCTGCCGGCGTCGTTAATATAGTATTCCTTCTCTACTTTATAGCCGGTCGCCGAGAGCACGTTGGCCAGGGTGCTGCCCAGAATTGCCCCGCGGCCGTGCCCCACGTGAAGCGGCCCGGTGGGGTTAACGCTGACAAACTCTATCTGCACCCGGCTGCCCTGCCCCAGGTCGCTGTTACCATAGGCCTCACCGGCCTTTAAGATTTCAGCCACCTGGCTGGTGAGCCACTCGTTCTTAAGGGTGAAGTTAATAAAGCCCGGTGGTGCCACGGTTATGGTATCAACCTCGGGGGCGGCAGCCATGAGCCGGGTAATCTCCTCGGCGATAGCCAGGGGCTTGAGGCTGATGGCCCGGGCCAGTTTCAGGGCCAGGCTCGAGGCGTAGTCTCCGTGTTCCGGGTTCTGGGGGTGCTCCACCGTTACCGGAGGCAGAACCACCGAGGGCAGCCTGCCCTGCTGCTGGGCTTCACTGGCTGCCTGCGTTATCATGTCAATGAGCTTCTGTCTAATCATCAAAACGGTGCTTCATTCTCCTTTTAGACTGGCCGTATTTTATGCCTAGATTATAGCACAAAGCCGGCGGGAGGGGATAGCTTGTTTGCGAGCATGGAACTTCTCCCCTAGCAGTTCAGGCAGCCTAGCTCCACTCCCCACCCTCCTCCGGCCACACCCTGGCCAGCTCTTTTCTCAGAAGCTCATGCTCCGGCTTCTTCAGCTTAGGGTCTATTTCAAAGAGCCTTATGGCTTCACTGCGGGCCAGCTCCAGCAGCGGCACGTCGGAGAGCCTGGCCATCTTCAGGTCAGGCAGCCCGCTCTGTCGCGTGCCGAAGAACTCCCCCGGCCCCCGCAGCTTCAGGTCTTCCTCGGCTAGCTGGAAGCCGTCCTGGGTCTTCTCTATTATGTCAAGTCGTTCTCGCCCCACCTCGGAAGGGTTCTGGGCGAGCAGCATACAGTAGCTCTGGTCCGGCCCCCGGCCCACCCTGCCCCGGAACTGGTGCAGCTGCGACAGGCCGAAGCGGTCGGCACTCTCCACCAGCATCACGGTAGCGTTGGGGACGTCAATACCCACCTCGACCACCGGCGTTGACACCAGAATATCGAGCTCGGAAGCGCGAAAGCGCCTCATTATCTTGTCCTTATCGGCGGCACTCATGCGGCCGTGAATCAGGCCCAGCTTGAGGTCGGGAAAGACCTCGCGGGAGAGGCGCTCGTATTCGGCGGTGGCTGCCCGGGCCTGGATAACCTCCGACTCCTCAACCAGGGGGCAGATAATAA
>DUEB01000061.1 GCA_011176655.1 Dehalococcoidia bacterium
TGGGGCTCCTGGAGAAGGGGCTTCCCAATATGCTGCACCACATTAACACCATCAGGACCTCCGGTATTAACCCCGTGGTGTGCATCAACAGCTTCCATACCGATACCAAGGACGAGATTAGCCTGGTGAGAAAGACGGCTGAGGCGGCGGGAGCCCGCTGCGCGGTATCCAGTCATTGGGCTAACGGTGGTGACGGTGCCCTGGAGCTGGCTGATGCCGTGAAGGAGGCCTGTGAGGAGGAGAATGGGTTTAAGTTCCTGTATCCTCTGGATATGAAGCTGAGGCAGCGGGTAGCTAAGATTGCCGAGGTCGTCTACGGGGCCGATGGGGTGTCCTGGAGCCCGGAGGCTGAGGCTAAAGCCAAGATGCTTGAGGCTGACCCTGGGTATGACGACTACGGCACCATGATGGTCAAGACGCATCTCAGTCTTACTCACGAACCGGCACTCAAGGGTGTCCCCAAGGGGTGGACGCTGCCCATCCGCGACGTGTTAATCTACTCCGGGGCCAAGTTCCTCTGTCCCTGCGCCGGAGCCATCAGCCTGATGCCGGGAACCTCCTCCAATCCGGCCTTCAGGAGGGTTGACGTCGATGTTAAAACGGGCAAGGTCACCGGGCTTTTCTAGCAGTTTTCACTAATTGTTGGTAACATGGGATGTAGATGGCGAACACAAAGAAGAGATTAAAGGTTCACTTCAGTCCGGACAACGTTGATATTACCGTGCCCCAGGGCGAGAACCTCTTGAAGACGGCTCTCGCTGCCGGGGTGCATATTAATGCCGCCTGCGGGGGTAATGGCGTCTGTGGCACCTGTAAGGTCTTGATTAAGAAGGGGGAGGTAGCCGGCCCCCGGAGCGAGAAGATTTCCGCTGAGGAATACGAGCAGGGCTACCGGCTTAGCTGCCAGAGCCAGATAGAAAGCGACCTTTCGGTTGAGGTTCCGCTGGAATCACGGCTGGAGACGGCGGTGTTGAGCCGTGAGATGAGGATGGCCGAAGCCGAGGCTGCGGAGACGATTGCTACGGGGTGGGGTTTTAATCCGCCGCTGAATAAGTGCTATGTTGAGCTCTCGCCGCCGACCCTGAAAGATAACGTCAGTGACCTGTCCCGCCTGCTGAGAAGCCTGAAGCGGCGCTGTAATCTCAGAAATGTCTCTGTAGACCTCGACGTCGTGAAGAACCTCTCCCGGGTGCAGCGGAGAAGGGGTGGGCAGGTCACCGTTACCACCCTGGTTAAAGCGGTCAAGACGAAGGCTGACAAGCGTAAGCCGACCATAATCAAGGTTGAGCCGGGGAATACCAGCCGCCAGCACTACTCCCTCGCCTTCGATATCGGCACCACCACCGTTTGTGGCCAGCTACTTGACCTGAACCGGGGCCGGGTGGTGGCGGAGAGCATGGCCTATAATGGTCAGATAAGCTACGGGGCTGATGTTATTACCCGCATTGCCTACTCTCAGCGGCCGGGCGGTCTTAAGAAGTTGCAGCAGGCAGTGGTGGCTACCATTAACCAGATTATCGACGAGTTAGTCAGCCAAAGCCGGATTAAGGTCGAGCACATCGGGCATATGATTGTGGCCGGTAATACCACCATGACCCATATTCTCCTCGGGCTTGACCCGAAGTACGTAAGGTTAGCCCCCTACACGCCGGTGGCTAGTTTCATTCCCCCGGCCCGGGCGCGCTCCCTGGGTATCAGGGTGGGCAGGCACGTCCATATCTTCACCTTTCCCTGCGTGGCCAGCTACGTTGGCGGCGACATCGTTTCCGGGGTGGTGGGCATCGGCCTGCACCAGAGCCAGAAGCTGACCCTCTATATGGATATCGGCACTAACGGCGAGATAGTTATCGGCAACTCCGAATGGATGATAACTGCGGCCTGTTCTGCCGGGCCCGCCTTTGAGGGTGGGGGCATAAAGCACGGCATGATAGCGGCGGCGGGGGCTATTCAGGACGTTAATATTGACCCGCAGACGCTAGAGCCGGAGATTAGCACCATCGGTGGGGAAAAGCCTAAGGGAATCTGCGGCTCGGGGCTGATAAACATTATCGCCGGGCTGCTGGAAGCCGGGGTTATCGGCCAGAACGGTAAGTTTAACACCGACCTTAAAAGCGACCGGATTAGAAAGGGCGGTGACGGCTACGAATACCTTCTTTGCGCGGCGAGCGAGACCCAGACCGGGAAGGACATCGTCATTACCGAGGTGGATATTGACAATCTTATCCGGGCTAAGGCTGCCGTTTATGCCGGCTGCCAGACGCTAGTTAGGAGCGTGGGCGTTAGCCCCTCTGCTCTGGAGCAGGTGATTATCGCCGGTGCTTTCGGCAGTCATATTGATATTGAGCGGAGTATTACCATCGGGCTGCTGCCTGATATGCCCCGGGATAGATTTATCTTCGTCGGTAACGGCTCGCTGACCGGGGCTAGACTAACCTCTTTCTCCACCGACCTGCTCGACGATGCCAGAAAGGTGGCCACCATGATGACCAATCTGGAGCTCAGCGAGCGGGTTGATTTTATGAACAGTTATGTCGCCGCGCTCTTCCTGCCCCATACCAATGCTGCTGAGTTTCCTGCGGTGGTGAGGAAGCTGGCCAAGCTCAAGGGTAGCAAGCTGGGAGGGAGGCTGGCTCTTTGACCATTTCGATTGCAGTCGCGGGAAAAGGCGGTAGCGGCAAGACCACGCTGGCGAGCCTCATCATCCGCTACCTTGAGAAGAACGGTGCCGGCCCAATCCTGGCGGTTGACGCTGACCCCAATGCCAACCTGGGTGAGAGCCTGGGGCTTGCGGTAGGAGAGACCTTCGGCTCAATAATCGCCACCTTTAACGAGGAGAAGATAAACATCCCGCCCGGCATGACTAAAGAGACCTACCTGGAGTACCGGCTTAACCGGGCTCTGGTTGAAAGCCAGGGGGTTGACCTGATGACCATGGGCCGGGGTGAAGGCCCGGAGTGCTACTGCTATCCTAACCTTATGCTGAGGAAGTTTATTGACACTCTGGCCGGTAACTATGCCTATATGGTTATGGATAACGAGGCCGGCATGGAGCACCTGTCGCGGAGGACCACCCAGAACGTTGATGAGCTGCTAATCGTCTCCAACCACTCGGTCAAGGGGGTGCGCACGGTAGCCCGGATAGAGGATATGGTGGTTCAGCTCAAGCTGCGGGTGAAGAGGTGCTCGGTGATAGTTAATCTGGCTCCGCCTGAGCTTGACCCTCTGGTCAGGGAGGAGCTGGACCGGCTGAAAATCGAGCCGCGGGCCAGGATACCTCTGGATAGTGAAGTAGCCCGCTATGACCTTGAGCTGAGGCCCTTACCGGAGCTACCGGATAGCTCGGCGGCAGTGGCCGCGGTTAACGGCTTAATGTCCGGGCTTCTTAGCTAGAGGAGAGTTAGCCATAGCCCCGGGTGAGCCGGGAGCTTAAAATAAGCACGCGAGGGAGGTGAAAATGCCGGCACAGGTAATCAGTGGCACTGAGATTGCCAAGCAGATTCGCGAGGAGCTAAAGGAAGAAATAGCCGGACTCAAAGAGCAGCATAATCTGGTTCCGGGGCTGGTGACTGTCCTGGTGGGTGAGGACCCGGCATCTCAGGTCTATGTCGGCGCTAAGGAAAAGACCTCCAAGGCCCTGGGCCTGTATTCGGAGAGACATGACCTGGCGGCGGATACCAGCGAAGAAGCGCTGCTGGCGCTGATTAGCAGGCTCAATAACGACCCCAAGATTCACGGGATTCTGGTGCAGCTGCCCCTGCCCAAGCATATCAATGAGACCAGGGTGCTCTATGCCATTGACCCCAGGAAGGACGTTGACGGCTTTCATCCGGTGAATCTGGGCAAGCTGATGATTGGGGAGCCGGATTATCTCCCCTGCACCCCGCACGGCATACAGCAGCTTCTAGTCAGGAGCGGGATTGAAATCGAGGGGGCGGAGGTGGTCGTGGTCGGCAGGAGCAATATCGTCGGTAAGCCGATAGCCAATATCCTTCTCCAGAAGAAGGAAGGGGCTAACGCCACCGTAACGGTGTGCCACACCCGGACCCGGGATATTTCGGCTCATACCAGGCGGGCTGATATAATTATAGTAGCTGCCGGTAGGCCCAAAGCCATTACCGCCGACATGGTCAAGGAGGGTGTGGTGGTTATTGACGTCGGCGTTAACCGAATCGGGAAGACTGCCGAGGGTAAATCCATTCTGGTCGGCGATGTGGACTTTGAGGCCGTTAAGGAGAAGGCGAGGGCGATTACTCCGGTGCCCGGCGGTGTGGGGCCGATGACCATAACCATGCTCATGCTGAATACCGTGAAGGCAGCCAAGCTGGCGGCCGGTCTGATATAGAAAGGGGGAACTCTATGGAATACGAGATTGAGGAAAAGAGCGCACCCAACCGGGAGAAGGTCGAGGTCTTGGGGGCCACCTATGAGGCGGGTAAGCCGGATGGTGAGGAATTCGGGAAGTGGCGGCATAAGCTAGCCAGCCGTGGTGAGAAGCTTAAGTATCTCCAGACTGGAGAACGATACTGGTACGGAAAAGACTGGTACGGCAGTGAGAAGAGAAAGAATCCGGCTTAGATAAGGTGGTGTCAAATGGCATTTGAGATTCCAAAGACGAAGTATAGCGGTCAAATCAGGGAGATAACACTGGGCAAGGGGGACAAGGCGGTTACCGTTGGTGGCGAGAGTTGTTACCCCTTCTACCTGTTTGAGGGTGACATGCCTCACCTTCCCAGAATCGCCATGGAGGTCTATGACTGTCCGCCGGAGGAATGGGCGCCGGCGGCCCTTGAGCC
>DUEB01000062.1 GCA_011176655.1 Dehalococcoidia bacterium
TTGATGTCATCGGGGGTTATGCCCGCCTCCTGAAATTTAGCGCGATAGAAGGGAACCTTACTGTAGGCATGTTTTACCTGTGCCTTTAGTCGCTCAAGCTGAAGCCTGGCTAGCTCCGGGCGCGGCATCATCTCATACTGGGGTTGCCACATCTCTATGTATCTGCCTCCTCTCATCGTGGCGGGAATGTCCCGAGACACGGGTGGCTAAATCTCATTATCTATCGGGTTGTATCCTGCCTGAGCTCGGTGGCTGGGCGATGTCGGCGCATAGCCGGCGGCGCTGGCGGGCGGTTCGAGAAACCAGCGCCTCGTACCGCAGGCTTGTGAAGCTGGCTACCACGGGGTTTCCTTTTTCTTCAGGGCCGCGATGAGGTCGTCAATCTTCATCGCCGCCATGGTCAGGGTTTGCATGGTTCCTTTGCCGCTGAGTCTGGTGGCCAGTCTGGCTACCGCCTCGTTACTCGAGGCTTCGAGGATGCTGACAAAGTCATACTGGCCCAGCAGGGCATACTGAGCCAAAATCTTGACCCCCAAGTACTCCACCTCTTTGTTAATCTCCCTGAGGCTTTCCGGGTCTTCGTCGGTGGCTTTCCTCCCGGCATCGGTGAGACTGGTGAGCATAACATAGACAGACATGGCTACCTCCTCATAGCAGGGCTCCTTAACTATATTATGTGGGTTTGGGCTACCTGTTTGTCAATAAGGTAACGGGACTGGCCCGGCGTCGCTGCCGATGCGTGTTTAGGCTGGTTCTTAGGGTGGCTGGGTTATGTTATAATATATGGCGAAAATGATAAAGCTGCTGTCTGGGAATGAGGCTCTGGCCCTGGGAGCCTACCACGCCGGTGTCGAAGTGGCTGCCGCCTATCCCGGAACCCCGAGCACCGAGATACTTGAGTCAATAGCCCGCTTTGACGATATCTATGCCGAGTGGTCGACCAACGAGAAGGTGGCTGTGGAGGTAGCCCTGGGGGCCTCCTATGCCGGAGCGCGCTCGCTGGTCTCCATGAAACACGTTGGGCTTAATGTGGCCAGCGACCCCTTTATCGCCGCCTCGACCACCGGGGTCGGTGCCGGCATGGTCGTGGTCGCGGCGGACGACCCCGGAATGCACAGCTCCCAGAACGAGCAGGACAGCCGTCACTATGCCCGGCTGGCTAAGGTGCCCGTGCTGGAACCCGGTGATAGCCAGGAGGCTTATGAGCTTATGGCCCATGCCTTTGATATCAGCGAGAGGTTTGATACCCCGGTGCTGGTACGCATGACCACCCGCCTCTCCCACTCTAAGTCGGTGGTCAAGACCGACCGGGAGCGGGCGGTGCCGGGTAGAGCGGTGGGTTTCAAGCGTGATGTGGCCAAGTATGTCATGGTGCCGGCTTATGCCCGGCTCAGGCACCCGGTGATGGAGGAGCGTCTGGTCGGATTAGCTACCTTTGCCGAGACCCTTCCCTTAAATCAGGTATTGTGGGGCGACCAGAGCCTCGGTGTGGTGAGCAGCGGCGTTGCCTACCAGTATTCCAGAGAGGTGCTTCCCCGGGCCTCCTTCCTCAAGCTGGGCATGGTCTATCCCCTGCCGGAGAACCTAATCCGCTACTTTGCGGTTCAGGTGGATAGGCTGGTTGTTATCGAGGAGCTCGATCCGTTCCTTGAGGAGAGCATCCGGGCGATGGGGATTAGTGTTGTGGGCAAGGAGTGCATTCCCCGGGTGGGTGAGCTGAACCCGGATATTATCGAAGACGGGCTGCGCCGTATCGGTTTACTGAATGAGGTGGTATCATCGCCGGGGCCCGGGGTGGTTCCGGGGTTGCCCAAGCGCCCGCCCCTCCTGTGCCCGGGTTGCCCGCATGCTGGTTTCTTCTTTGTTATCAGCCGGCTGGGCAAGCGCTCCAGGGCGCCGAAGTCCCGGGGGAAGGCGGCTAGCGAGTCGGGGCTGGTCATTACCGGGGACATCGGCTGCTACACCCTGGGTGCCTATCCCCCCCTTAACGCCATGGATACCTGTGCCTGTATGGGGGCCAGCATCGGGCAGGCGCTGGGGATGGTCAAGGCGGGCACGTCCCAGCGGGTGGTGGCCGTTATCGGGGATTCCACCTTCCTGCATTCCGGTATTACCCCGCTGGTAGATGCCGTCTATAACGGGGGGCAGCTAACGGTTGTCATCCTGGATAACGGGACTACGGCCATGACCGGCCACCAGCATCACCCGGGTACTGGTATCTCGGCGCAGGGCAAGGAGACCAGGGCGGTAAAGCTGGAGGATGTGGTTCGGGGGGTGGGGGTCAGCGATGTCAGGGTCGTTAGTGCCTTTAATATAAGGGACATCAGGGCCGCCTTGAGGAGTTCTCTGGATAGCTCCGGGCTTTCCGTAATCATAGTCCGTGGCGCTTGCGCGGTGCGTGCGCCGCGACATGCTCAGCCCAGGGTCATTGATGCTGAGAAATGTAATCAGTGTCAGCTCTGTCTCCTCATCGGCTGTCCCGCCATTCGCCGGGAGAATAAGCGGATTTACATTGACCCCGCTTCGTGTGTCGGTGATGCCTGTACCATCTGCGAGCAGATTTGCCCGCGGCAGGCAATAGCCCCGCAATTTGAGGTCGGGGTCGTCGCTCCAGCCTGAAGGAGCATTCTGGGGCGAGGTAATGGATTTATCATGAAGAAGTTTGACCTGCTTGTTACCGGGGTGGGTGGTCAGGGAGTTATCCTGGCCAGCAATATCATAGGCGAGGTCGCCCTGGCCGCCGGCTACGATGTCAAGAAGACAGATACCTTGGGCATGGCTCAGCGAGGAGGCAGTGTCGTCAGCCATGTGCGCCTGGGTCGCGGGGTTTACTCCCCTTTGATTAAGGCGGATGAAGTTGACATAATGGTGGCTTTTGAAAAGCTGGAGGCGGCCCGATGGAGTCACTATCTCCGCCCTGGAGCCGTGGCTATCGTTAATAACCATGCCCAGTTTCCGCTATCGGTTAATCTGGGGGACGAGCCTTACCCCGATGATGGCGAGATAGTGGGTATCCTGAGACGGAGCACGGAGCGTATTTACCTCATCGACGGCACCAGTCGGGTCGAGGCACTGGGCAACCCGAGGACGCTTAACGTGTTTTTGCTGGGGTGCGCTTCGGTTTTTCTTCCGCTCAAGATACGGGTGTGGCAGGATATTATCTCGCAGCGTGTGCCGCCGGGTGTTCAGAAGCTTAATATCACCGCCTTCAACCGGGGCAGAAAGGAAATGCGACGTGTCTATCTCCGACAGGGTGCGGCAGAGTATGGCGCAAGGGTCGTGGATACGGAGGATGTTCGAGGAGGGGGCCGAGCTTAAGGAGAGGCACGGCCCGGAGAATGTCTCTGACCTCTCCCTGGGTAACCCGGTGACCGAACCCCCTGCCGAGTTCCACAGGGAACTTAAGCGGCTGGTGGAGAACCCGCCCGCCGGGATGCATCGCTATATGGCTAACGCCGGTTATGCCGAGACCCGGGCGGCGGTAGCCGCTCAGCTTTCGCGGGAGACCGGCATCCGTTTCACCCTGGACGATATCGTGATGGCCTGTGGCGCCGCTGGCGCCCTGAACGTGGTGCTGAAGGCGATACTGAATCAGGGCGACGAGGTAATTATCTTTGCCCCTTATTTCCCGGAGTATGTTAACTATATAGAGAATCACGGCGGGGTCGCCCGGGTTTTAGCCAGCGACGAGCAGTTCGTCCCCCGCCTGGATATTCTCGAGGGTGCCCTGGGGGTGAAGGCCAGGGCGGTGGTGATAAACTCCCCCAACAACCCGACCGGGGTGGTCTACGGCGAAGACTTTATCCGTAAGCTCGGGGGGTTACTCCGCCGCAAGGCGGCTCAGTTCGGGAGGCAGATATTCCTCATCAGCGACGAAGCCTACCGGCGCATTATCTACGACGGCCTGAAGTATCCCTACATCTGGTCCCATTATGAGCAGAGCGTGGTCGTTACCTCCCACTCCAAAGACCTGGCGCTGCCCGGGGAGCGCATCGGCTACATCGCCGTCCACCCCGATTGTCATCAGCGTGAGGAGTTGGTGGCGGGGCTCATCCACTGCAACCGGGTTCTGGGCTATGTCAACGCCCCGGCCCTGATGCAGCACCTCGTGAGATGGCTGCAGTCGGTGACGGTAGCCATCGCTGACTACCAGAAAAAGAGGGACTTCCTGTATCGACATCTAGCAGAGATGGGCTATTCGGTGATAAAGCCGGGCGGGGCCTTCTACCTGTTTCCCAGGTCGCCAATAGAAGATGATGTCGCTTTCGTCAGGGAGCTGCAGCGGCGGCTGGTGCTGACGGTGCCCGGCCGTGGTTTCGGGACGCCGGGTTATTTCCGGATTGCCTACTGTGTCGATGACCGGACGCTTGAAGGCTCTCTGGATGGCTTTCGCCGGGCGGCCCGGGAGTTTAACCTGGGTTAGTCCCCGGGGCTTACCGCCCTTCTTAAGGAGTGCAGCTGAACAAAATAAGCTGTTGTGCAATAAGACAACGCTTTAAAAGACACAATCCCAGAGTCTGCGGAAGGCTTGTTAAACAAGACAGCCAATTTTTGCAGCTTAGCTCAGAATAGTACAAAATATTGTGGGGGAATACTACCCCTCAACGCTAAGTCGAATTAGTTCGGCCGCAATGTGGGCATCTTACGGATGAGTTTTGTAGCCTAGGCGGTATCCTAAGCCGGGTGCCGCACTTGCAGTTAATGGTCTTATAGTCATTTATCTGCCAGAGCGCCTCTGAGGTTTCGCGTCTCCGCTCAATACTAGCCTGAAACGGTTCTA
>DUEB01000063.1 GCA_011176655.1 Dehalococcoidia bacterium
CGCCTGGAGGAGCGCCTCGGCGACGAGGATGAGCCTGATATAGACCTGTTTCTGGAAGAAGTTCTGAGCCAAAGCTAGAGGGATATTCAAATGGATTTTGAGATACCACAAGACCTGAAAATGATACAGAGCCTGGTCAGGGACTTTGTTGACGACCAACTAAAGCCCCTGGAAAGGGACATTCTGGGACGGGCTGCCGACCTGAGCGACGCCCGGATATCTCTGCCCGCTGAGACCGAGGAAAAACTGATTAAGATGGCTAACGAAATCGGGCTGTGGGGGATAAACATACCGGAGGAGGTCGGTGGCGTCGGCTTGGGGTGTCTCTGCAGCTCGCTGGTCGAAGAAGAGCTGGCCCAGACCGTCGTGCCCTTCAACTTCGGCGACGTTGCCCCGGTTCTCTTCGAGTGCCGCGCCGAGCAGAAAGAGGGTTACTTCCAGCCGGTGCTTGACCGGCAGAAAAAGGCTTACCTCGCCTTGATGGAGCCGGGCCGTGAAGCCAGCGCCGCAAGCTGGGAGATGAGGGCGGAAAAAGAAGATGGGCACTACCTGCTGAATGGTCAAAAGCTATCGCTCTCAAGGGCCGGGGAAGACTATTTTGCCGTTGTCTTTGCGGGCACCAGCCACGAAGAGGGCCAGAAGGGTATGACCTGCTTCCTGGTGGACAGGGATACCCCTGGTTTCAGTGTCAGCGGCACTGAGGGAAAGACGGGCTGGCGGGCCCAGTTAAGGGAACCACTGTTACTGACCTTTAAGGATTGCCCGGTGCCCGAGGCGAATATCCTGGGCGAGGAGGGCCGGGCTTTTCATCTCGGCCGGAAGTGGCTCCCGGCGAGACGGGTGGTAAGGAGCGCCCGCTGCGTCGGGGTTAGCCAGAGGCTGCTTGAGGAATCGGCTACCCAGGCACAATCCTTCCTGTCATTCGGGGGATATGCTGCCAAACGAACCAGTATTGAAGCCGCCCTGGCCGATATTGCGGTTTCCGTCCACGCCGGCCGGCTCATGGTTTATGAAGCCGCCACCAAAGCCGACGCGGGAGAGCTGATACGAAACGAAGCCGCTATGGTGAAGCTATTCGCCACCGATATGGTGCACAGGGTTGCCGATAGGGTAGCCCATATCTTCGGTGGGCCGTCCTATATCGCCGGGCTGCCCATGGAACGGCTGTGTCGGAGTGCCCTGGCCGACAGCGCTACCGAGCTTGCCCTGGAGCTCCAGAGGAGCATTATTGCCCGGGACATCTTAAAGGGACTCAAAGTATGACTAATTAATTCGGAGGCTGAAAAGAAAATGGCAAAAAAGATTAGGCTGCCGCTTAATGAGGAGACCTTGAAAGGTCTCAGAGCCGGAGATGACGTTCTGCTTAACGGCGTCATCTATGTTGGTCGCGATGCGGCTCACAAAAGGATGATTGAGACTCTGGAGCGTGGAGAGACCCTCCCCTTAGACATCAAGGGGCAGACGATATACTTCATGGGCCCCACCCCACCCAGGCCGGGGAAGCCGATAGGGTCGGCGGGGCCGACTACCAGCGGCCGCATGGACAGCTACTCACCGCGCCTGATAGCCGAGGGGCTTAAGGGGATGATTGGTAAGGGGATGCGGTCATCTGCGGTTAAAGAGGCTATGAAGCAATATAAGGCGGTGTATTTTGGGGCTATCGGCGGGGCCGGCGCCCTTGCCTCCAGGAGCATCAAGAAAGCGGAGGTAGTCGCCTATGGGGAGCTCGGCGCTGAGGCACTGCGCCGCCTGGAGGTGGAGGACTTCCCGGTGACGGTGGTAAATGACACCTACGGTGGTGACCTCTATGAGGAGGGGAAAGCCAAATACCGTAGAGGCTGACCAAGTCTTACCGCACCGGGACAGGTCCGAGGTGCTGGTCTGATGAAATATGATTACATTATAATTGGCAGCGGTATTGCCGGTCTGTATACTGCCCTGCTGGCTAAGGAGCAGGGCAGTGTGCTTATCATTACCAAGGGCAGTATTGATGACTGTAACACGAGACACGCTCAGGGGGGGATTGCGGCGGCTATCGGTAAGGATGATTCCCCGGAGCTTCACCTGAGAGACACTCTGGCTGCCGGCGATGGCTTGTGCGATATCGAGGCAGTCCGTATCCTGGTTAGCGAAGCCCCGGCGCGGATTACCGACCTGGTCAATCTGGGAGTGCCCTTCGATACGGCTGACGGAGAGATTGCCCTTAGCAAGGAGGCAGCCCACAGCGTGTTCCGTATCCTTCATGCCGGAGGCGATGCCACCGGAGCCCACATTGAGGTTACCCTCAGCCAGCGGGTGCGGTCGTCCAAAATCAAGGTGCTCGAAGACTGCCTGGTTACCGAGATTGTGGTGCAGGAGGGTGCGGTCAGGGGTGTAAATGCCCTGGACTGCCGTACCGGCTCGGTGGAGAGATTTGATGGTCGTTTTCTGGTTCTGGCCACTGGCGGTGCCGGGCAGCTGTATAAATTCACCACCAACCCCGACGTGGCTACCGGGGATGGCATGGCTCTGGCGTATCGCGCCGGAGCCGAGATAGTCGATATGGAGTTCTTTCAGTTTCACCCTACCGCGCTCCGCCTGCCGGGGGTAGCTCCTTTTCTCATCACGGAGACGGTACGGGGGGAGGGGGGCGTCCTCCGCAACGTAAACGGTCATCGTTTCATGCCCGACTACGCCGAGGAAGCCGACCTGGCGCCGCGGGATGTAGTGGCGCGCAGTATTCTCTACGAGATGATTAAGACCGGCGCCGACAAGGTCTTTATCGATGCCACCCACCTGCCGCGTTATGTTATCACCACGCGCTTTCCCCAGGTTTACCGCTTCTGTCTTGACCACGGTCTGGATATTAATGAGAGTCTGATACCGATAGCCCCGGCGGCACATTATATTATGGGCGGTGTTAAGACCAATAGCTGGGGGGAGACCAGCATCGCCGGGCTGTTCGCCGTCGGTGAGACCGCCTGCACCGGCGTTCATGGTGCTAACCGGCTGGCCTCGAACTCGCTCCTTGAGGCGGTCGTCTTCGGACAGAGAATCTTCGAGAGAACAGGCCGGGAGGTAACACCCAAAACAGACGCCACCCGCCCGGGTGCCGAGGTCCGCGTCTCGCTACCCAAGCGTCGGGTTCTTGAGACGGCGCCCCCACCCAGCCTCTCCGCCCTGCAGGAGCTAATCTGGGAAAAGGTGGGTATCAGGCGTAATCAGGAAGACCTGAGCCAGGCAGCCGGTATCCTGGCCACCTGGCAAGCGGGTTTACCCAAGCCCGAAGACCGCCCCTCCCACGAGCTGACTAACCTGGTAGCCACCGGCCGTCTGGTAACCGAGGCGGCCCTGGTGAGAGAAGAGAGCCGGGGCGCCCATTTCCGCTCCGATTTCCCTCACAGCTTCCCAGAGTGGCAGCGCCACGTCATACTCGTAAAGCCGTAGAGGTCACACGGTGTCCGTTTCTAACGATTCTTGGTCGCTTGGCTCTCACATTTTACCAGGTCGGTATGTCTCACTCCTTAGCCACCCCCGGTTTTTCTGGCTGGAGATGACATATGCTATAATCAACCCGTGGCCATGAAGATGATAGCTACCAACCGCAAAGCCTACCACAATTACCACGTGCTGGACAGCCTGGAGGCTGGAATCGTGCTTACCGGCACCGAGATAAAGTCGATTCGGGCCGGCAGGGTAAGCCTGGGTGATGCCTATGTCAAACCTGAGGGCGGCGAGCTATGGCTACTGAACGCCCACATCGCCCGCTACGAGGCGGGGAGCTATCAGAGCCATGTCCCCACCCGCCCCCGGAAGCTCCTCTTACATCGCAAGGAAATCGATAGCCTTACCAGCCAGATAGTGGAAAAGGGGCTTACCCTGGTGCCCCTGAAGCTCTATATCAAGGGCGGTATCGCCAAGACCGAGATAGCCCTGGCTAAAGGCAAAAAGCTGTATGATAAGCGTGAGTCAATAGCCCGGCGCGATTCCAAAAGGAAAATAGAGCGAGCCCTAAAGGTGCGCAAGTAGCCGTTAACGGCCAAAAAAGGAGGCAGCCCATGAGTGCTAGACCTTACATTATTTACCCTGATAAAGCCGGACGGCTGCATGAAGCCGGGCTTGGAGAGGTAGTCGTCAAGAGCTTCATCGATGAGCCAGGTCAGGTTAGCTTTGGCGTCATTGATTTTGTTCCCGGCTGGTTCCTGGCACCACACCATCACCATACCTGGGAACTCATCATCGTTGACAGTAGCTCGGAGGGCCCGGGATACACCTTCTTCGAGGAGCACTGGTGGCGGGCTGACCCGGGAAGCTGTTTATTCGTTCCCAAGGGTTACACGCACTGCTGGTCTGCGGGCAACAAAAAGGGGTTTAAGATGCTTTGGATTTACCCGGGTTCGCATGAAGAGGCAGGCCGTATCTACGATGGGGACTCTCAGGACTTCAAGGCAATCACCCCTGAGGAGGAAGGTAACGCCCTGGTCTGGACAGCGGAAACGGCTCGTTCCGTTTCGGATAGTAAGCTGTCTAACTAAGTGGCCATTAGCTATTTGAGCCCCGAGATACTATGATATATAATATTAGTGGAGGTGGTTAGATTCAGGTCGTCCGCATTAAGTGGGGACGTATGGGTTCGACAGGGAAGGTATGCTGCCGGATTGCAAGCTGAGGTGCCGCTACCCTCATAAAACAAGTGGCAAAAAATAACT
>DUEB01000064.1 GCA_011176655.1 Dehalococcoidia bacterium
CCCCGATGAGCGGCCACGATATTGGCATTGACCAGGTTCACCCGCTCCTCACTTATCTCGTTAAGAATTCCGCCCAGGATAGCCGCCTTGAGAATGTTGGTATCGTAGTTGGCAATCTCACCCTCATACTTAATCTGTATGGTATTCATCTGCCCCTCAGCCAGCTGACTGGCCAGCTTACCGGTCATGGCCGCCGCCTTCACCACCGGCACCAGCACCGCCAGGGCTTCGGGCGAAACAAAGGGAGCGTTAACCGCATACCTGGCGGGCTGCCCCTTAAGCACGTCAACAATCTGCACGGCGACATCCTTAGCCACCATAGCCTGAGCCTCGGAGGTAGAAGCCCCCAGGTGGGGGGTAACGATGATATTGTCACACTCAAAAAGAACACTGCTCGTCGCCGGCTCTTCAGGAAAGACATCAACGGCGGCACCGGCAACCTTGTTGTTCTTTATCGCTCTGACCAGCGCCGCCTCGTTAATCAAGCCCCCCCGGGCGGTGTTAATAATACGAACCTGAGGTTTGACCAGGGAGAGCTCCTTAGCACCGACTAGCTCCCTGGTCGACGCTGTCAGCGGCAGGTGCAGGGTTATGAAGTCCGATTCTTTAAGTATCTGCTCAAAAGAGACCAGCTCTACCTGCAGGTTACGGGCATGGTCAACCGAGATGTAAGGGTCATGGGCAATGAGCCTCATCTCCAGGCCGCGCGCCCGCCGCGCCACCTCGGAGCCGACACTGCCCAGACCGATAATGCCCAGTGTCTTATTCCTGACCTCGGTGCCCATGAAGCTAGTCCGCTTCCAGACCCCGGATTTAAGCAAGGCATTAGCCTGGGGAATGTGACGGGCCAGGGCGAGCATCAGGGCAATAGTGTGCTCCGCCGCCGAAATGGTGTTACCGGTAGGGGCATTAACGACCACGATACCGCGCTGGGTAGCCGCCTCAACATCAACATTATCAATGCCAACCCCGGCCCGCGCGATAACCTGCAGGTTTTTCCCGGCGGCTATCACCCCAGCCGATACCTGAGTCTGGCTGCGCACCACCAGAGCATCATAATCGCCGACTATGGCGGAGATTTCCTCAGCCCCCAGTCCCAGCCTGACATCCACCTGAGCGCAGCTACGCAGAATCTCCAAACCCTCACCAGCAATCGACTCGGTGACCAAAATCTTCATGACACTAACCCCCGAATCCGGCTTGAGGCAGGACCACCTTCAGCGCCGATATTACCAGCTCGATATCGCTCTCCTTTACCCAGCCCATGTGGCCGATGCGGAATATTTTACCATCCAAACTCTGCTGTCCGCCACCGAGCACAATCCGGTGCTCCTCCCTCATAATCTTGAGCATCTTCTTAGTGTCAAGCCCGCCGGCACCCGCCACGGCGGTGACCGTGTTGGAGGCGTATCTCTCATCGGCAAAGAGGGGTAGCCCCAGTGATTTCATACTGTCCCGGGCCAACTGAGCCACCCGGGCATGACGGGCAAAGATACTGGCTAAACCCTCTTTGAGCATCATCTTCAACGAAACCGAGAGCGCGAATATCGCCGTCATCCCCGGCGTCCACGGCGTCTGCCTCTTTTCCAGATAGCTCTTAGCCTTGGAGAAGTCCCAGTAGAAGCGGGGCATCCTGGCCCCGGCGTGGGCCCGCCACGCCTCTTCACTGACACTGACCATGGCTAGCCCCGGGGGTACCATCCACCCCTTCTGAGAACCGGTAACCACCACATCACAGTGCCACTCATCCACCGGCAGGTCAATCGAACTGAGACTGCTGATAGCATCAACCAGTAGCAGCTTACTAAACCGCTTGACCGTGCTGCTGATTTGAGCCAGGTCATTGGTGACCCCGGTAGAGGTCTCGTTGTGGGTGACCAGCACCGCCTTTATCCCCGGTTCGGCCTCAAGGGCGCGGCGTATCGAGTCAACGTCGGCTGCCTTACCCCACTCAAACCCGAGCGGTATTACCTCGGCACCAAACTGCCGGGCAATGGTGGCGAAGCGCTCCCCGAAGACGCCGATAGAGACCGAGAGCACCTTATCGCCGGGGGAAAGGGTATTAACAACGGCTGCCTCCAAACCACCCGTCCCGGAGCCGGTAAGCAGGAAAAGGTCGTTCTTGGTCTGAAATAGCTGTTTTAGATTATCGGTCGCGTCACTTACTATCTGCCCGAACTCGGGGCCGCGATGATTTATCATCTGCTTGGTCATCGCCTGGAGGACCTCATCGGGGCAGGGGGTAGGGCCGGGAATACGCAGCTGTTCCATTATCTGTCTCCTTTATCAGTTTCATCAGTATTTATTATCTTAGCAAAGCGGCGCTTACCTACTTTGATGATGCTGCCGCTCCGAAGTGAAGCAATATTACTGGAAATTTTCTTGCCGTTTATACTTACAGCTCCTTGGGCGATTAATCTGTTAGCTTCGCTCCGACTTTTAGCCAACCCTATTTTCACAAGTAGTCGACTGATGTCGGGGTGTTCCAAAAGTTGAGAGGCAATTGGGCTGATACCCTCAGAGTTTGGCACTCTTACTGGTTCCCCCATTGTCCTCAGGTATTTGAATGATACGCGGTACTCTAATATTTCCCCTGGTGTCTCCTTCCTCTGGACTACCTTGCTGAAATGCAAGTCAGCCTCGCTGGCTGCCTCCTGGTCGTAGAGTTGGGTCACGAGCTCCCGGGCCAGCCGCTTCTTGAGCACCATCGGATTAACGGTCTGCTTACTTAGCTGCTGGCGGAACTCCTCCAGCTCCTCATCGGGGACATCGGTCAGTAGCTCAAAGTAGTCCATAATCAGGTCGTCAGGGATGGACATCACCTTGCCGTATATCTCGCTCGGCGCTTCGGCGACCCCGATATAGTTACCCAGGCTCTTACTCATCTTCTGGCTGCCGTCGGTGCCGATGAGCAGCGGCGCCAGGAATACCTGCTGCGGGCGCTGCCCCATCATGGACTGAAGCTCTCTCCCCACCAGCAGATTAAACTTCTGGTCGGTGCCGCCGAACTCGACATCAGCCTTAACAGCCACCGAATCATAGGCCTGCAACAGAGGGTAGAGGAGCTCGGTCACCGCGATGGGACGTCCCTCATGATAGCGGTTGCTGAAGTCCTCCCGCGCCAGGAGCTGGGCGACGGTAAAGCGGCTGGTGAGCCTGATTACATCCGCCAGGTCGAACTTACCGAACCACTCGCTCTGCCACCTCACCTCCGTCCGGGCTTTATCAACTACCTTGAAGAACTGCTCCATATAGGTCTTGGCGTTAGCCTGAACCTGCTCCCTGGTCAGCATCGGTCGGGTGACGGAAACGCCGCTGGGGTCGCCGATCTGGGCCGTCCAGTCGCCGACAATAAGCACCACCTGGTGCCCCAGCTCCTGAAACTGGCGCAGCTTCCTCAGCGTTACCATATGGCCGAGGTGGATATCGGGAAAGCTGGGGTCAAAGCCCTCCTTGAGGCGCAACTTCTTACCGGAGCGTAGAAGCTCCACCATCTCCTCCCAGACAATAACCTCAGCCACCCCACGCCTGAGCAGGCGGTCAAGCTCTTCACCGTTGGTAACCTTGCCCTCATTAGCCATATACTCAGCTCCTGCCCCCGGCGCTCAAAATTGCCCGGCCCTGTTCTATATCCTCGACTATCTGGCTTTTCAGCGCCTCAACAGTGTCAAATTGCCTCTCACCCCGAAGCCTCTCCATTATATCAATTTTCAGCTCCTGTCCATATAGGTTGCCCTGGTAACCAAGAATATAGACCTCCACGCCACTCCGCCGGCCCCCGAAGGTAGGCCGCCGGCCGATATTGGTCATTGACTCATAGGCACGCCCGGCAACATAAACCCAGGTAGCGTAAACGCCTTCGGCGGGAAGAGCCTGCCCCGGGTCTACTTCCAGATTGGCGGTGGGGAAGTCCAGCTTCGCTCCCCGGCTGGCACCGCGCACCACCCTTCCGTGCAGGCTGAAGGGGCGACCTACCAGGCTACGCACCCTCTTCAGGTCGCCGCCGGCCAGGGCCTCCCTGATAGCGGTGCTGCTTACCACATCCCCATTTACCTTTACCGGAGGGACTACGGTTACCGCAAAGCCCATGTCCTCACCCAGGGTACGGAGAGTGCTAGCATTACCCTCTCTATCTCGCCCCAGGGTAAAGTCAGGCCCGATTACCAGCTCCCTGAGTCTCAGGTAATTCCTGAGCAGTCCCATAAACTGCGCTGCGCTGAGCCGGGCCAGCTCCCGGGTAAAGGGCAAAACGATAACGACGCTGACGCCCTCGTCCTTGAGAAGGGCCTTTCTCTGCTCAAGGTCAGCGAGGAAGGGCAGCCTGGTCTTGGGGGAGAGCACCTTCAGAGGGTGCGGGTCAAAGGTGACCACGCCACTGAGCAGGTCACGCTCTCTGGCCCGCTCCAGCAGCCTGGAGAGCAGGGATTTATGCCCGAGGTGGACACCGTCAAAGACCCCGACCGCCAGTACCATATCCCTGTCCGGTGATAACCCGGATAACTCTTCCTCTAGTGACATGGCTTCTCACTAAGCAGGATTACCGATAGC